>NZ_JBRREB010000069.1:0-20701 GCF_056759995.1 Stenotrophomonas sp. STEN030
TCTCTGTCGAAATTGATCTTCCCCCCCCTGCTGCGTTTTGTGTTATGGTGTGTGTTCTTGGGCCTGGCGGGGGGGGGCACTACAAATGAAGCACCACCGGTAACGCCCCAGCCGAGCATGGCTCGGCTCTACAAATGAAGCATCGCTGCGCTCTACACATCGCGTACAAATGAAAAGGGCCGCTTAGCGGCCCTTTTCAATCTTCGATTACTTCTTCTTCGGGATATACAGATCGGTGATGGTGCCGTCGTAGATCTCCGAGGCCATCGCTACCGACTCACTCAGGGTCGGATGCGCGTGGATGGTGTGGCCGATATCTTCGGCCTCCGCACCCATTTCAATGGCCAGGCCAATCTCGGCCAGCAATTCACCGGCATGCACGCCGACGATGGCGCCACCGATCACGCGGTGGGTTTCTTCGTCGAAGATCAGCTTGGTGAAGCCTTCGGTGCGACCAATACCAATCGCGCGACCGCTGGCCGCCCACGGGAACTTGGCCACGCCTACCTTCAAGCCCTTGGCCTTGGCCTCGGTCTCGGTGACGCCAACCCAGGCGATTTCCGGATTGGTGTAAGCCACCGACGGAATCACCCGCGCCACCCACTCCTTCTTCTCGCCGAAGGCGACTTCAGCAGCCAGCTTGCCTTCGTGCGTGGCCTTGTGCGCCAGCATCGGGTTACCGACGATGTCGCCGATGGCGAAGATGTGCGGCACGTTGGTGCGCATCTGCCGATCAACCGGAATGAAACCGCGATCGGTGACTTCGACGCCAGCCTTGTCGGCGTCGATCTTCTTGCCATTGGCCGAACGGCCGACGGCAACCAGCACGCGATCATACGTGCCGCTTTCCATGGCCGGCTTCTCGCCTTCGGTGGCAGCTTCGAAGGTCACGGTGATGCCCTTGGCATCGGCGCTGACGCCCGAAGCCTTGGTCTTCAGATGGACGTCGATGCCCTGCTTCTTCAGGCGATCGGCCAGCGGCTTGACCAGGTCCTTGTCGGCGCCCGGCATCAGCTGGTCCATGAACTCGACCACGGTCACCTTGGAACCCAGGGCGCTGTACACGGTGGCCATTTCCAGGCCGATGATACCGCCGCCAACAACCAGCAGCGAACCCGGCACTTCGGCCAGTTCCAATGCATCGGTGGAGTCCATCACGCGCTTGTCGTCCCACGGGAAGTTCGGCAGCTTCACCGCCTGCGAACCGGCAGCGATGATGCACTGCTCGAAGCGCAGCAGCTGGGCCTTGCCGTCGTCGCCGACGATCTCCAGCTCATTGGCCGAGACGAACTTGGCCAGACCGTGCACGGTGCGGATCTTGCGCTGCTTGGCCATGCCGGCCAGACCCTTGGTCAACTGACCGACGACCTTTTCCTTGTAGCCGCGCAGCTTGTCCAGGCTGATCTTCGGCGCACCGTATTCGATGCCCAGTTCATCAGCATGCGCGGCGTGGTCGATGATTTCAGCGGCATGCAGCAGTGCCTTGGACGGAATGCAGCCAACATTGAGGCAGACGCCGCCGAGGCTGGCGTAACGCTCGATCAGCACGGTATCCATGCCCAGATCGGCAGCACGGAAGGCAGCGGTATAACCGCCTGGGCCTGCGCCCAGTACCACGATGCGGCACTCGATGTCGGCAGTGCGACCGCTGGAGGGCAGCGCCTTGGCGGCGACAGCGGGGTCCGGCGCGCGGTGCGACGGGGTCACCGGCGGCTTGCTGCCCGGGGCGGCCTTGGCAGCAGCCGGGGCAGCGCCAGCAGCGCCTTCCAGCACCACCACCACGTCACCGACCGACAGCTTGTCGTCGAGCTTGACCTTGATTTCCTTGACCACGCCATCGGCCGAGGACGGCACTTCCAGCGTGGCCTTGTCCGATTCCAGCGTGACCAGGCCCTGGTCTTTCTTCACCGTGTCGCCGACAGCGACCAGGATCTCGATCACCGGTACGTTCTGGTAGTCGCCGATATCCGGCACCTTGACCTCGATCGGGCCAGATGCGGCCGGTGCAGCAGCAGCAACCGGCGCGCTGACCGCCGCCGGAGCGGGCGCAGCAGCAGGCTGTGCAACCGGCGCAGGTGCTGCAGCAGGTGCCGGAGCCGCGGCCGGGGCAGCGCCCTCGCCTTCGGCTTCCAGGATCAGCACCACGTCGCCCTCGGACAACTTGTCGTCGAGTTTGACCTTGATTTCCTTGACCACACCCGCGGCCGAGGCTGGCACTTCCAGCGTGGCCTTGTCCGACTCCAGCGTGACCAGACCCTGGTCCTTCTTCACCGTGTCGCCCACGGCCACCAGAATCTCGATCACCGGCACGTCGTTGTAGTCGCCAATGTCCGGAACCTTGATTTCAATCGTCGCCATTGTTTTCTCCTGTGGGCTCAGCCGGCTTCGCCGACGAACCGGTCATGCATCTTGTCGAGCGCGCGTTCGATGTTGGCGTAGCGCTTCTCGTATTTTTTGTCTTTGCTATGGGCCAGTTCGGTCAGCAGCGCCGCCTGTTCCTGCAACGCTTCAAGCTGGCCGCAAGCTGGCCGCTGACCGCTGTAACGTTCACCGTTGACGGTGAAGGACAGCACCTCGCCATCGGTGACCGGCGCCCGCGCTGCCACTTCGGACGAGGCCAGGGCCTTGCCCCAGACCTCGAGCAGACGCTGCGCCAGTGCGTCCGGCAACGGCGCCTGGGCGAACTCGGGCTGCTGGTCCAGCTGCAGGTTGACGCCACCGCGACCGGCCGTGGTGTTCCAGCTGTAGATGCGCTTGTCGGCCATGCCAGCCAGCACCATCCACTGCCCATTGGCGGTATCACGGCGCAGCAGCACCTGCGATTCCACCCCACGGGCCGGCAACACCAACAGCGACAGGCCATCTTCGGCCTGACCGCCCAGCAGACTGGTTGCCGCCTGACCGTAATTGCCTACCGCCGGCGGCCAACCTTCACCCACCACCGGCAGACACTGGCTGGCGGCCAGTGCTGGAGCCGCGATCGCGGCCAGCACCAGCGCCAACAGCGCGCGTCGTGGCGGCATTGGCATCACAGCAGCACGCGCCGCATGTCAGCCAGCACCTGCGACAGGTAGGTGGTGAAACGGGCCGCCAGGGCACCGTCGATGACGCGGTGGTCGTAGCTCAGCGACAGCGGCAGCATCAGCTTCGGAGCGAACTCCTTGCCGTTCCAGACCGGCTGGATGGACGACTTGGAGACACCGAGGATGGCCACTTCCGGCGCATTCACAATCGGAGTGAAGGCGGTGCCGCCGATGCCGCCCAGCGAGCTGATCGAGAAGCAGCCGCCACTCATGTCGGCCGGGCCCAGCTTGCCGTCACGTGCCTTCTTGGCCAGTTCGCCGCTTTCCTGGGCGATCTGCACCACGCCCTTCTTGTCGACGTCACGGATCACCGGCACGACCAGGCCACTCGGCGTATCAGCGGCAAAGCCGATGTTGAAGTACTTCTTCAGGGTCAGGTTCTCGCCGCTGGCATCCAGCGAGGCGTTGAACTCGGGGAACTTCTTCAGTGCAGCGGCGCTGGCCTTGATCAGGAAAGCGAGCATGGTCAGCTTGATGCCGGCCTTCTCGTTTTCCTTGTTCAGGGCCACGCGCAGGCCTTCCAGATCGGTGATGTCAGCCTGCTCGAACTGGGTGACGTGCGGGATCATCGCCCAGTTACGAGCCAGGTTGGCGCCGGAGATCTTCTTGATGCGCGACAGCTGCACCACTTCGGTTTCGCCGAACTTGCTGAAGTCGACCTTCGGCCACGGCAGCAGGTTCAGGCCGCCACCGGCAGCAGCCGGAGCACCGGCGCTGGCAGCAACGCCGCCGGACAGCGCGCCCTTGACGAACTTCTGCACGTCGCCCTTGGTGATGCGGCCGCCCTTCTCGGTGCCCTTGACCTGCTGCAGGTCCACGCCCAGTTCACGGGCGAACACGCGCACGGCGGGGCTGGCATAGGGCACATTGGCCGGCAGCACGCCTTCGGCGTTGAACTGCACCGGCGGGGTGGCCGGCTTGCTGGTGGTGACCGAGTCTTCCTGGGCGATTTCGCGCTGGGCCAGCTTGTCGGCGACCGGGGCAACTGCCACCGGCTCGACCTTGGTGCCGGTCTCGGCAGCGGCTTCGACCTTGGCCGGAGCAGCCGGAGCGGCAGCGGCGGCGGGCTTGGCGGCCTCTTCGCTGACTTCGATCAGGGCCACAACCTTGCCCTCGGACAGGCCGTCGCCAACCTTGACCTTCAATTCCTTGACCACACCGGCGTAGGCCGACGGAACTTCCATCGTCGCCTTGTCCGATTCCAGCGTGACCAGACCCTGGTCCTTCTTGACCGTATCGCCAACCGCGACCAGCACTTCGATCACCGGAATGTCGCTGTAGTCACCGATATCGGGGACAAGTGCTTCCTTGATTTCGGCCATGAACTACTCCAGCAACAAATGAGGGAATCCCCTATTGTGGCGTTAGCGGGCCGCAGCGCCAACCGCTACAAGAGAATTCGCCTACGTATGTCCCCGGACAAGGGCACGCCACACGTGCCGTGACGGCCGGATTTTCGGCTCAACGCCCTGCTTTGTGACGTATTGACTGTCTTGCCTGTCCTAACCGGTCAAACCATTGGTTGCAGGCGATACCACCACTTTGGGCGCATTCAACCACGGTTGCAGCGCCTGCCACTGCGCAGTCAGGCGCTGCAGCGACCACGCCGCATTGGCCGGACTGGTCGATGGCAGGGCCACTACCGGCAGCGCAGCCGCCAAAGGCGGCAAAGCCGGTGCAACCCATCGCTGGAACGCACTGTGTGCTGCAGCGCCATTACAGGCGACGACTCGCAGCTGCGGCAAACCGGCCAATAGTTCCGGTATGCGATTAGGCACTTCGCTGCCACGCACGATGGAAGTATCCAGACTGCCGGCGCGCTGGCACTGCCCGATCACATCCCACAAGCCGACACCTGCCTGCTGCAGGCACTCCATGCGTTGTGCATACGCAAGCTGCGCATCGAAACCGCACAACGCCGCCATCAACGGCCAGAAGCGATTGCGTGGATGCGCGTAATAGCGCGCTTCATGCAGCGATATCGCGCCAGGCATCGAGCCCAGTACCAATACACGACACGATGCAGTTACCTGCGCGGGCAAGCCCTGCAATACATCACCACTCATCACCTGCTCCACAACATCGTGAACGGAATTTTTCTGCAGATCATTGTGCCCATGGGATCTGCCTGTTTTTCGCTGAACGCAATGGCACTGAAAAAACCCTGCGTTTAGAGCGATTCATCTTGCCATCGTTAGGGTGACCTCGCCCCGCAACGAGGGCCTTGATAACAACGTAGTCCCGATCGCAGTAGTTCTGTTCGCAACATGAGGAGTTAGTCATGCGTTCCATCAAAATTCTCAGCCTTGCCACCCTCGGCGCACTTGCGCTGTCTTCCACCGCCTTCGCGCAGGATGGCAATGGCGATACCGCATCAGGCAAGCATTTTGCCGTGGTTGGCGGCATCAGCCTGCTGCAGCCGAAGAACGATCCGATCGACGGCATTGGCAAGGTTGATGGCGGCCCGGCCCCGACGATCAGCGCCAGCTACTACTTCAACGACAACTTCGCCGTTGAATTGTGGGGCGCCGCCGACAAGTTCGATCACCGCGTGCGCACCGACGGTGGCGCCAAGGTCGGCAGCGTCGAGCAGCAGCCGCTTGCACTGAGCGCGCAGTACCACTTCGGCCAGGCGGACAACGTGTTCCGTCCGTTCGTCGGCCTGGGTTACTACGAGTCGAACTTCAGCAACGAGAAGATCGACGGCGTGAGCAGCACTGGCAACCACGTTGGTGTGGATACCGCCAAGGGCGCGATCGGCACCGTCGGCGTTGACATGAACATCAACTCGACCTGGTTTGCCCGCGCCGATGCGCGCTACATGCACGCACGTCCTGACCTGCGCGTCGCCGGCCAGAACGCTGGCGAGCTGAAGCTGGATCCGTGGACCGTGGGCTTCGGCCTGGGTGCACGCTTCTAAGCGACAACGTTCCTGGCAACACCGTTGTAGATTCAATGCAGTGCTTGTAAATGAAACACGGGCCGTTCGCGGCCCGTGTTTTTTTGTGGGTAACAAGAGCAACGCCAAAGCAGAAGCAAGAGCTACCCCTCCCCAGCCCTCCCCTGCCCCTACAGGGCAAGGGAGGGGGTTGATCATGGGCTGCCGTCGTCACTCCATTGCAGCGCCAGGTAATCGAAGTTGTGCTGCAGACGCGGCTTGACCACGTCGAAGAACGGCGACACATCGAAGTCGCGCGGCGTGTACAAACTGTAATTGCGGATATGCAGGATCTCCTGCGACTGCTCGGCGCCGCCCACCTGCGCCAGCACCGTCTCGATCTCCGGTAGGATCGGGTAGCGGATCGACTCGAAGGCCTGCGCCAACAAGGTCGAACAGATCGCCTTGGTTGGCTCGCCACTGCCCAATGCAATCAAGCGACGGCGCATATGCCCCGGTACCGGCGGCTGCCGGATCAGGAATCGCGCAAGATCAAAGACATTCTTCAGGTCGTAGCTATAGCCCAGGCGCGCGCGCATGAAGCCAACCAGCTGATCAACCACTACTGGTGACAGGCCCTGTGGACGACAGATGCGGGTGTGCTGATTGGCGAACTCGGTCAGCGGAATACGCCGCACGCCCTGCTCCACATCCACATCGATCAGCATCGGCTGCGGCTTGCCACCTTCCAGCAAGGACTCCTCGCCGATATACAGCGCCGCATGCGACCAGGTGGATTGGCTCAGGTATTTGATGGCGGTGGAGAAGCGGCTATTGCCTTCCACCAACAGCACATCGCCACGCCGCAGCGTGCGCAGCAACATGGCCGGATCGCTGGTCGATGGACGCATCTGGTTGGCGCGAGGCTGCGCCAGAAAGTGCGCCAAGCGGCGCCCGAAGAACTGCAGCACACCCATCAAGCATCTCCGTATCTGCTTGCATCAGACTAGCCGGG
This sequence comes from Stenotrophomonas sp. STEN030, assembly GCF_056759995.1. Lineage (NCBI taxonomy): Bacteria > Pseudomonadati > Pseudomonadota > Gammaproteobacteria > Lysobacterales > Lysobacteraceae > Stenotrophomonas > Stenotrophomonas sp. STEN030. The sequence goes on from NZ_JBRREB010000069.1 coordinate 6,977, forward strand.
ACAGCATCCGCCCGCCATCGGATACAGGCTCAGCGCGGGCTGCGATCAAACTGACGATAGCGCTGATGATGGCGAACCCGGCGCCGCAGCAGCCAGGCGTACATGCCCGCATAACCGAGCAGCAAGGCCGCCATCGCCAGCAGGCCGGCATGGCTGAGCCAACCCGAATCCGGCCAGGGCACGCTGTTCACCGATGCCTGCCAGCCCTGCACCATGCCGGCAACCACGCGCACCACGATCATCGCGGTCAACGCCAGCACCAGCCAGGTATTGGGCTTGTAATGCAGCGCCTCCGGGCCGGGCTCGAAGCGGGTCAGGTAGTGGCCGAGTACACCGACCAACAGACCAGCCAGCCAACCCAACGCCGCGTAGGACCAAGCGCCGGGCCACCAGAAGCCGGCGATGCCGACGAACACCGTGAACAGGCCGGTGGATACCAGCGTTGCCCAGAAATTGAAACTGATCAGCCAAGGCCGCGCCTGCCGCCGCGCGCCACCACTGCGCACGCGCTGCCAAAGTGACAGCGGCATCAACAGCAGCATGATCGCGACGAATACCAGTATCGCCAGCGGCAGAGCGAGAAGCACAGGCATGGGGCTGATCCGTGGATGCAGGCCCAAAGATTACGCCATGCCGAATACCGGTAGTGCCGAGCCATGCTCGGCAGAGGCGTTACCGGAATACCAAAAGTGTGGGAGCGGCGTAAGCCGCGAAGCAGATATCGCCACAGGAGCAAGCGACATTGCGATCCGAAGGTGCGCTTGCTTCGCGGCTTACGCCGCTCCTACATTGGGCTGCCGGTAGAGCCCCTGCCGAGCATGGCTCGGCACTACAGGGCGATCCCGGCACAGCGGTGAAGCTTAGAACGCCGGCAGTACCGCGCCCTTGTACTTCTGCTCGATGAAAGCCTTCACTTCCGGGCTGGTCAGGGCCTTGGCCAGCTTCTGCACGCGGGCGTCGTCCTTGTTGTCCGGGCGTGCAACGAGGAAGTTCACGTACGGCGACTCGCTGCTTTCAATCGCCAGTGCGTCCTTGGTCGGATTCAGGCCGGCGTCCAGTGCGTAGTTGGTGTTGATCAGGGCCAGGTCGACCTGGTCCAGCACGCGCGGCAGCATCGCCGAGTCCAGCTCGCGGAATTTGAGCTGCTTCGGGTTCTCGGTGATGTCACGCTGGGTCGACAATGCGTTGCTCGGGTCCTTGAGCTTGATGACGCCAGCGGTGTCCAGCAGGATCAGCGCGCGGCTGTTGTTGCTGGGGTCGTTCGGGATCACCACGTCGGCGCCATTGGGCAGCTCGGCCAGCGACTTGAAGCGGCGCGAATAGGCGCCGAACGGTTCGATATGCACGCCGATGACGGTGACCAGATCGGTCTTGCGGTCCAGGTTGTAGGCCTTGAGATAAGGCTCGGTCTGGAAATAATTGGCGTCCACCTGTTTCTGCACCAACTGATCGTTGGGCTGCACGTAGTCGTTGAACACGCGCACGTCGAGCTTGACGCCCTCCTTCTCCAGCAGCGGCTTGACCACTTCCAGGATCTCGGCGTGCGGCACGGCGGTAGCGGCAACCACCAGCTTGGACTCATCGGCGGCAGGCTTGCCGCAGGCCGACAGGGCCAGCACGGCAGCAATCAGGGGGAAGGTGAGCAGCTTGTTCATCGGTAACAGATCCCGTGGGGAAGGATGGTGTGGACATACGCTAACAGGCCGGCACGCAACGTGCCGGCCTGCGGTCATTCCATTACTTGCGACTGTAATGCGTTACCAGACGGTCGCCGAGCATCTGCAGCAGCTGCACCAGCACCAGCAGCAGCACCACGGTGACCAGGGCCACATCGGTATGCGAACGCTGGTAGCCATCGCGGAAGGCCAGATCGCCGAGGCCGCCGGAACCAATCGCACCGCCCATCGCGGTGAAGCCGATCAAGGCAATGGTAGTGACAGTGGCACCGGCAATCAGGCCCGGTCGCGCTTCCGGCAGCAGCACCTTGAAGACCAGCTGCTTGGTGGTCGCGCCCATCGCCTGGCTGGCTTCGATCACGCCACGGTCGACTTCGCGCAAAGCGGTTTCCACCAAGCGCGCGTAGAACGGCGCAGCGCCCACCACCAGCGGCAGGATCGCGCCACGCACGCCCAGTGAGGTGCCCATCAGGCCCAAGGTCACCGGAATCAGCACGATCATCAAGATGATGAAAGGCACCGAACGCAGCAGGTTCACCAGCAGCGCGGTGATGCCGTAAACCACCGGCTTGCGGTGCAGCTGCGGCGAGCCGGTCAGAAACAGCAGTACGCCCAGCGGCAAGCCGATTGCCAGCGTCAGCGGCAGTGAACCGGCCAGCATCAACAAGGTATCGATGGTGGCCTGCCCGATATCGGCCCACTTGCCCGCGTCCAGATGGCGGAAGAAGCCTTCCGCAGCAGTTGCAATGATCATCGGCGCAGCTCCTCGACGTGCACACCGGCAGCAACGAAAGCCGCCTGCGCGGCATTCTGGTCGCCGCCTACCAAGGCCACGGTCAGCTGGCCGTAGGGCGTGTCCTTGATGCGATCGATGCGGCCGGTAAGGATGTTGTAGTCCACCCCGGTATCGCGGGCGATGCGCCCCAACAACGGTTCGTAAGTGCCTTCGCCGAGGAAGGTCAGGCGCACGATGCGTCCACCGACGGCAGCGAAATCACGCAGCTGCTCGCCTTCGTCCACATGCTCGGACTCGGACACGAAACGGCGGGTGGTCTGGTGCCGCGGGTGCAGGAACACCTCGGTAACCGGACCCATTTCCACCATGTGGCCGGCATCGAGCACTGCAACGCGGTCGCAGACGCGGCGGATCACATCCATTTCGTGGGTGATCAGCACGATGGTCAGGCCCAGCTCGCGGTTGATCTTGCCCAGCAGTGCCAGCACCGAGGCGGTGGTCTGCGGGTCCAGCGCGCTGGTGGCTTCGTCGCACAGCAGGATCTGCGGGCGCGTGGCCAGCGCGCGGGCAATGCCGACACGCTGCTTCTGCCCGCCGGACAGCTGCGAGGGGTATTTGGCCGCATGGTCTTCCAGCCCAACCATGCGCAGCAGCTCAGCCACGCGCGCGTCGATCTCGGCCTTGGGCGTGCCGGCCAGTTCCAGCGGGAAGGCCACGTTGGCGGCCACGGTACGCGCGGAAAGCAGGTTGAAGTGCTGGAAGATCATGCCGATGCGCCGGCGCAGCGTGCGCAGGCCGTCGGCGTCCAGCGCGGTGGCGTCCTGACCGTCGATCAACACCCGGCCACCGCTGGGCTCTTCCAAGCGGTTTATCAGGCGGATCAGGGTCGATTTGCCGGCACCGGAGTGGCCGATGATGCCGAACACTTCGCCGGCCTGGATCTTCAGGTCGAGCGGATGCAGCGCGGTGATCGCGCGGCCGTCGACGGCATAAGCTTTCTGCAGGTGCTGGAACTCGATCACTGCCAGGGCAACCGGAGGGCATAAGAAGGGGGCGTGCAGCCTAGCAGCGCCGGGCCGTCGGCGCGCGTGCCGCAAACCGGAATGTTATTCCTTTTGGTTCTAAGTGAAACCAGTCGGGGCTGTGCTGGGGGTAGTTCTGTTTGTGGGAGCGGCGTCAGCCGCGAAGCAGATGGACCACCAGATCTCGGCAATACCTGTTCATATGGCATCACCAGCTTCGCGGCTGACACCGCTCCTACAGTTCTTCCCCCTCCCTTTGGCGAACCCAAGGGGAGGAGTCGGCTTTCAGGGATGATCAATCTGATCCGGCCGCTGCGCCCGCTGAACGCGTTCACGGTGCAACAGGTAGAGGCCGCTGGCGACGATGATGCTGGCGCCGATCCAGGTCCAGCGGTCAGGCAGCTTCTGCCATAGCAGCACGTCCCAGCCGATCACCCAGACCAGGCCGGTGTACTCCAGCGGCGCGATCATCGAGGCCTGCCCCAGCTGGAACGCGCGGGTCAGCGCGATCTGGCCCAAGGCCCCGGCCAGGCCCATGCCGGCAATCAGTGCCGCATGCTTCCACTGCAGCGGCTGCCATTGCGGCCAGGCCAGCAGGCCGGCGCCAATCGCCATGATCAACAGGAACCACACCACCATCGATTGCGGCGTATCCGTACGGGTCAGCAGGCTGACCGTGACTGCAGCGATTGCATAGGCCGTCGCCGCCAGCAGCACCATCAGGCCCGGGAACGAGATGAAACCGTCAACACCCGGGCGTAATACCACCAGCACGCCGATCAGGCCGATGCCGATGGCGACCCACCGGCGCGGGCCCACGTGTTCGCCCAACAGCGGCACCGACAGTGCCGCCACCAGCAAGGGCGCGACAAAGTAGATCGTGTAGGCGGTGGACAACGACAAGGTGCGCAGCGCATAGACGAAGCAGCCGATCATCACCATGCCGAGCACGCCGCGCAGCAGATGCAGACCCCAACGTACCGGGATCATCGAGCGCGGCCCGGCCGTGGCAAGCACCCAGACAAGGACGAACGGCAGCGAGGCGGCACCACGCAGCATGGTGACCTGCAAGGTGGGATAGCTGCTGGACAGCATCTTCATGCCGGCGTCCATGCAGGAGAAGAAAGCAACGGCGGCCAGCATCCAGACGATGGCACGCACAGGGGATTTGGTAGGCGACATGCATCCATTATCCCCTGCCGAGGCCAGGCTTGCAGACTGCCTGTAGTAATAAGCGATGCTATGTTCTGGCCATCTCCAGCCTAGGCCCGTGCATGCGCAAGCCACTGAATCATCCAGCTGCCACGCCTCGTCTAATGCGCGCCGCTCCGTTACTGCTCGCTGCATTGCCCTGGATTGCCACTGCCGCGCAGGCACCCAACGCTGAAGCGCTGGCACAGCTGGATGGCTTTGCGTTGGGGCTACAGACCGCCGGGCAGTTCTCGGGCACAGTGCTGATCGCCAGCGGCGATGAGGTGGTGTTCGAGAAAGCCTATGGCGCGCGCGATGAGCAGCAGGAAACACCGCTGCAGGTAAATGACCGCTTCAACCTGGCCTCGGCCGGCAAGATGTTCACCAGCGTGGCGATCCTGCAGCAGATCGCCGCCGGTCGCCTCGGCCTGGACAGCAAGGTCGGCGAGGTGCTCAAGGATTTCCCCAACCGCCAGTTCGCCAACGAGGTGAGCGTGCGCCAGCTGCTGACACATAGTGCCGGTGCAGGGGATATCGATGAGCTGTTTGGCGCGGATCACAGTGCTGATCGCGCGCGCCTGCGCAACCTGCAGGAGATGGTCGCGCTGCATGCCGGGCGCGCACCGGAGTTCGCGCCCGGCAGCGCGCAGAAGTACGGCAACTTCGGCTACCTGGTATTGGGACGGATGCTGGAAGTCCTCTCCGGGCAGGATTTCGAAAGCTACATCCGCCAGCACGTGCTGCAGCCAGCAGGCATGCAACATACCGGCTTCGAGGCTTGCGACGACCCCGCCGCTGATCTCGCACATGCCTATGTGGACGTGGATGGCAAGCGCGTACGCAACTGCGCCACCCAACCCAGCCGCGGCCTGCCCGCCGGCGGTGAAGTGGGCAACGCGCGTGACATGTTCCGCTTCGTACAGGCCTTGAATGCCGGCAAGCTGCTGCCAGCGGCGCTGTTTGAACAGGCCACCAAGACCCAGCGCGAGTTCATGGGCCTGGGATTCTTTGCCACCGGCTACGGCAAGGATGTGCCTGCCCGCGACTTCCGCTGGGGCCATGGTGGCAGCACTGACGGTGTCTGCACCGACGTGCGCCATTACCCGGCAACCGGCGAGACGGTGATCGTGCTGTCCAACAAGGATGCACCGGCCTGTTTTGCGGTATCCGGCCTGCTGCACGCGCAATGGAAGCAGCCTTGAACGAAAATCCAGGCAAAGGCAGCCAGCAAGCGCGCGCTTGCGCAGGCTCCTAACGAATATTTCCCAAGCACCATGCAAGGATGCCCGCCGATGAAACCCCGCACGACACTATTGCTGGCAGCCTCACTGAGTCTGGCCACACTTTCCATCCCGACATTCGCCCAGCAGGCCTGCAGCCCGCGTTATCCGCCGCCGACCACGATTGCCGCCATGTTCGACATGGCTGCGGTCACCGCCGATACGCTCGATGCGCTCCCCGACGTGGACGTCGTGCTGGCCGCGCGCGGCGGCCAGGATTTGAGCAAGTACGGCCTGCGCCACAGCCATCTGGCCTTCCTGGTACGCAACGACAATGGCAGCTGGGACGCAGTGCACCTGCTCAACCACTGCAAGAGCGACAGCTCGGACCTGTACCGCGAAGGCCTGGTCAATCTGGTCGGCGAAAGCTCGATCAGCAGAGATCTTCGAGTTGGCATTCCAACACCGCAAGTGCGTAGTGCACTGAAGGCCCTGCTCAGCGGTGCTGCGCCACAGACACGAGCCCTGCACCAGCCGCGCTACAGCATGCTGGCCTATCCCGGCAGCAGCGACTACCAGAATTCCAACCAGTGGATCCTGGAAGTCACCGCCGCGGCAATGGCACAAGCTGCCGGTGACACTGCACTGGACAACCGCGATACCGCCTTGGCCTGGCTCAAGCAGAAGGGCTATACGCCTTCGCGCCTGCATATCGGCATCGGCAAGCGGCTGGGCGCGCGCTTCCTTGCCGACAACGTGGCAGTCACCGATCACCCGGCCAGTGAACGCATCTCCGGCAACTACTCGGTGGTGACGGTGGAGTCGGTATTCGACTTCCTGCACCGCAGTGGCGCACTTGAACGCGAACTGGCCGTTGCCCATCAAACCCCCGTGCCGGCGATGACCGGCAGCAATGTGCAAAACCCCATGCAGCAACAGGAAGCCACCCCATGAAGCATCTGTTCAAAAGCGGCGCTCTCGCCTTTTCCGTCGCCGCCAGCCTGGGTTTGAGCCTGGTCCCGAGTCAGGCACGCGCCGAAGGCTTCAAGATCAATGGTTCGCAGGCTTCGGTACTGATAACCGCCTCCAGCGTGGTGATGGTGGTATCCGGGCCGATCTTCCTGTCCGCCGCTGGCGTGCGCGGTGCGGCGGACATGTCCAAGGAGTCCAGTGAGCGCCGCGCGGAGAAGCGCCGCATCAGCGCCGGTCCATTGCCGGACCTGGAAGTGAAATCGGTGGAGACCGCGGCCGATGGCGGCCGCCGCGTCACCTTGGAAGATCCTGCCAACGCCGAGAACCGCGCCACCCTGCAATGGCCAAAGCGCGAGGATGACCCGGCTGCGGGTTTCAGCGTGGGCGCAAAAATCGCCTTCCAGCCGAGCCCGCAGGGCGCGGGCTGGATGCTGCGTAATCCAGAAGGTGCGGCGCTGGCATTCGTGCCGACCATCGAGGCGGTGGACGAAAGCCGCACCCGCACGCTTTGATTTTTGATTCGCTGTATTTGAGGAACGCCATATGAAATCAACGTTTACCCAGCTGGCCTGCCTGGCAGCCATCAGCGCCATGTTGGTGATTGCACCCGCGCATGCCGGCGATGGCTTGAACCGTTCGGAGGTCAGCACCCTGATGACCTCGGTTGGCGCGTCGATGTTGGTGTCCGCACCATTGCTGCTGGTGGCATCGGCGGCCGACAAGTCCTCCGCGGCTTCGTCGCGTTCCGGTGATCGCCAGGCCCGCCGCATCAGCGCCGGCCCGCTGCCGGACATGAAGGTCGAAGCAATCACCCAGGACGCCGATGGCGGCCGCAGCATTGCGCTGGCCGATCCGCAGGATGCAGCCAACACCGCATCTCTGCATTGGCCGCAGCGCGAGGACAACCCGGCATCCAACTTCGTGCTCGGGCAGACCGTTGCGTTTACGCCGAGCCCGCAGGGTACGGGTTGGATGGTGCGGGCTGAGGACGGTGCGGTGCTTACCTTTGTGCCAGCGATTGAAGCTGCGTCGGTGAGTCATAGCGGGAAGCTTTGAGACTGTAGTGCTTTGAGACTGTAGTGCTTTGAGGCTGTAGTGCTTGAAGGCTGCAGCTCGTAGAAACGTCTGATACATCCCTTCTCCCGCAAGCGGGAGAAGGTGCCCGAAGGGCGGATGAGGGGGCTTTGGCTTTGGCTTTGGCTTTGATCTTTTGAAGTTCAAACGCCCGCAAGGCTAACAACACAAGCAAAAGCCGCCCTCACCCCAGCCCCTCTCCCGCCGTGCGGGAGAGGGGCTCAGTCAGCTTGATCGCGGGCAACATGTACTCCTCCCGCCGTTGTCATCTGGTGCTCAAACGCCAGCAAGGCCAACAGCACAAGCAGAAGCTGCCCTCACCCCAACCCCTCTCCCGTGAACGGGAGAGGGGCTCAGTCAGCTTGATTGCTGGCAATGTGCACTCCTGCCGTCGTTGACATCCGTCTCGGCTACACCAGCTACAATGCCCACCGACCTGCCCTCCCGGGCACGGCCCCTCCCCTTTTATCGATGCAGTGCCCAACGGCGCTGCCTGTGCCCGTTCATGTCCTCACATCCGTCCATCCGCTTTGCTCCGCTGACCCCAACCTCGCTATTGCTGGCCGTGCTGGCTATGGGTGCCGTGGTGCTGGGCTCGAATGTGCTGGTGCAGTACCCGATCAATGATTGGCTCACCTGGGGTGCTTTCAGCTATCCGATCGCGTTCCTGGTCAGCAACCTGATCAATCGCCGCTTTGGCCCGCAGGCGGCGCGCCGCGTGGCCTGGGCCGGCTTTGCGGTGGCGGTGGTGTTGTCGGTATGGATTGCCACGCCGCGTATCGCGGTGGCCTCCTGCTCGGCTTTCATCGTTGCGCAGCTGCTGGACATCACCGTGTTCGACCGCCTGCGTGCGGGCAACTGGTGGCGCGCACCGATGGTGGCCACCACCTGCAGCGCCAGCGTGGATACCGCGATCTTCTGGTCGATCGCCTTTGCTGGCTCGCAGCTGCCATGGATCAGCTGGGCTGCTGGCGATCTGGCAGTAAAGCTGGCCATCGGCGTGTGCCTGTTGGCACCGTTCCGCGCCCTGCTGTGGAAGATGGCGCCGCTGCGCGGCAATACCCGCTGAGCACTGCAGCCCGGTACGAAACCGGGCCACTTGCCAGCATCACTCCGCGTGCTTGCCCGGCTCGAACGGCAGGCCCTGCGCGATTGCAGCGGCACTGATCGCCGCACACGCCGCTTCGATCTCGGGCGTTGGAATGGCAATACGCGGACGCCGATCCAGGGTGCAGCTCAGTCCTGCATCGAGCAGCGTTGCGTGAGCATCATGCAAGGCCAACGCGGTCTCGGCCGGCAACCAGCCCGCCGCCGCCAACGCAGAAATCAGCAACGGCGTTTCTCTCGGCTCACACAGCGCGCGATGGCGCTGTGCCTGCGACAGCACGCCGGTCTGCAGCACGAACTCCAGATCCACCAGACCGCCTGCGCCCTGCTTCAAGTCCAGCCGCCCGGCATCACTGCGATCCAGTTCGGCACGCATGCGTGCACGCATCTTCAACACATCGCCGAACAAGGTGTCGCGCTCACGTGCACGACTCAAAGTATCGGCGCGTACCTGTTCAAAGTCGGACAACAGCGATGCATCGCCGGCAACGCCGCGTGCGCGCACCAGCGCCTGGTGCTCCCAGGTCCAGGCGCGCTCGCGCTGGTATTCGGTGTAGCTGGCCAGAGACGACACCAGCGCGCCCTTGCCGCCATCCGGGCGCAGCCGCACGTCGATGTCGTACAGCCGGCCGGCTGCAGTCACCGCACCGAGCAAGGCCATCACCTTCTGCGCCAGACGCGCAAACCAGCGACCGCTGTCCAAGGGACGCGCGCCGTCGCTGCCTTCGCTGCCAGCCGGGCTGTCGTACAGGAACACCAGATCCAGGTCCGAACCGAACCCCAACTCAACGCCGCCCAAGCTGCCGTAGCCAATGATCGCAAAGCGCCCGCCCGGCACTTCGCCGTGTGCCTGCAGCATGTCCGCATGCGCCATCTGCAGCACGGTCACCACCACCGCGTCGGCCAGCTGCGCCAATTGCTGCGTGCAGTCCACCGCTCGCTGGCGCCCATCGTGGAAGGCCAAGGCCATGCGGAAGCTCAGTGCGAGCCGCACTTCATTGAGTGCGCGCAGCGCTGCTTCCGGATCATCGATCTGCAACGCGCTGGCACAGGCATCCTGCATTTCCTGCGCGTCCGGCATCGGTCCAGCGACGCGGGTATCCAGCAACTCATCCAGCAGCAGCGGGAACGCCACCAGTCGCTCGGACAGCAGCGCACTGCGCGCCAGCACGTTGACCAGGCGGGTCAAGGCGCTGGGCTGTTCATCCAGCAGGGCCAGATAGCTGGTGCGGCGAAGGATGGCCTGCAGCAAGCCGAGCACGCGGCGCAACGCGGCATCGGGCTGTGGCGAGCGGGTGGCCGCATGCAGCAGCGCCGGCAGCACCCGGTCCAGGCGCGCGCGGGCGCTGTCGGACAGGGACTTCACGCCCAGCGACTGGGCGAACTCGCGCAGTGACTGATCAGCACCATTGGCGTCGGCGAAGCCGGCCTCGGCCAGCACCTCGGCGCTGCCGCCGCCGGGCAATACCCGCCAATAGCTGGACAACACATCCGGTGCCGCCTGACCTTGCCGCGGGGCAAGCAATGCACCGAATTCAACGCTGACGCGCTCGCGCTGTACGTTCAACGCTTCGAGCAAGGCTTCCCAATCGGCATAGCCGAGGCCGAGCGCGATGCGGCTGCGATCCAGCGGGTCGTTGGGCAGGCAGTGCGTCTGCGCGTCGCGCAGCATCTGCAGGCGGTTCTCGACGCGGCGCAGGAAGCGATAGGCCTGGATCAGGTCATCGCCATCGCTGGCCGCCATCTGCCCGCCTTCGACCAGCGCGCGCAGCGCAGGCAGCAGGCGCCGCTCACGCAGTGCCGCCTCGCGCCCGCCACGGATGAGCTGCAGCGCCTGAGCCAGGAATTCGATCTCGCGGATGCCGCCGGGGCCGCGTTTGATATCGTCCAGCCGGTCCTTGCGCGCGACTTCGGCGGTGATCGCCGCCTTCATCTCACGCAGGCCATCGAGCGCGGTGAAATCCAGGTAGCGGCGGTAGACGAAGGGCCGCAGCGTCTCCAGCCAGGCCTCGCCGGCGGCGATGTCACCAGCAACCGCGCGCGCCTTGATCCAAGCGTAGCGCTCCCAGTCGCGTCCTTCGCGCTGGAAGTATTGATCCATGCCGGCGAACGACAGGGCAACGCGACCAGCGGTGCCGAATGGGCGCAGGCGCAGATCGACGCGGTGGCTGAAGCCCTCGGCGGTAGTCTCGTCCAGCAGCCGCGCCAGACGCTGGCCGAGCCGCGCGAAATACTCCTCGGCAGCCAGCGGGCGGGTGCCATCGGACTCGCCGTTATGCGGATAGGCGTAGACCAGATCGATATCGGACGAAAAATTCAGTTCGCCGCCGCCGAGCTTGCCCAGCCCGAACACGACCAGCCGCTGCGCGCTGCCATCGGCGTCACGGACCACCCCATGACGGCTGGCGAACTCCTGCTCCAGCGCCTCCAGGCCCAGCTGCAGGCATTCCTCGGCCAGGCGGGTGGCGCCAGCCAGGGTGGCATCGACATCGTCGAGTTCGAGCAGATCGCGCCAGATTAGCCGGGTCGAGGCCGCAGCACGGTAGCGGCGCAGCTGGGTTGGCCAGGCCGTGGGTTGCAGCGGGTCCAGCACAGGCAACGGCAAGGGAGCGGGATCGGCCTGAGCCAGCAACTGCAGCAGCTCCGGCTGCCGGCACAGGGTATCGATGGCGAAATCGCTGGTAACCGCCAGCTGCCGCAAACCAGCCTCGAAGGCCTCTGATGACGGCCATTGCGCCGGATCGGGAGCGGCCAGCTTGAGCCGGGCCAAAGCACGTTCGATTACCGGTTGAACAGATTCAGGTGCTGCGGGGGCGATTTGGTTCATGCCGCGATTCTGGCATCTGCGGCCCAGAAGTCGCCATCTCCGGCGATCAGGCAATAAAAAAGCCCGCTGACAGCGAACTGTCAGCGGGCCTTGCTCCCTCCCCCACGTCGGGATGCAGGGCGATCCTGCCGGGTGCGCAAACAACTTGCACGCTGCACTGCAAAACAATACTGGGCAGTACAAGAGCAGCAAATCCGTAATGACCATTCCACCAAGGTCCAACCCCCCTGTTCACGCCGAAGGGCGATAATCGGGTATCCCCCAACAAACCGTAGTCGTCATGTCTGTCGAACGTATTTTGGATCCGCGCCTGCGCGACCGCATCGTTTCCGCCGAACAAGCCGCGGCCTTCATCCAGCCCGGCGAAACCGTGGCCATGAGTGGCTTCACCGGTTCCGGCTATCCCAAGGCGGTGCCGCTGGCACTGGCGCAGCGCATTGAAGAGGTGCACGCCGCCGGCCAGCCGTTCAAGATCAAGCTGATGACCGGCGCCTCGACCGCACCGGAACTGGATGGCGCGCTGGCCAAGGCCGATGCCATCGCCATGCGCATGCCGTTCCAGACCGACCCGGATGCACGCAAGCGCATCAACGAAGGCACGCTGGACTACATCGACATCCACCTTTCCCACGTTGCCCAGCATGTGTGGTTTGGCTTCTACGGTGAGATCGATACCGCGGTGATCGAAGTGTCGGCCATCCATGCAGACGGCTCTCTTGTGCCCTCCACCTCGGTCGGCAACAACAAGACCTGGCTGGACCTGGCCAAGAAAGTGATCATCGAGGTCAACGAGTGGCAGCCCGCAGATATCGAGGGCATGCACGACATCTACTACGGCACCGCCCTGCCGCCGCACCGCAAGCCGATCCCGCTGATCCACGCCAACGACCGTATCGGCCAGCCCACGCTCAGCGTGGACCCGGACAAGATCGTGGCGGTGGTGCGCACCAATGGCCCGGACCGCAACAGTCCGTTCAAGCCGATCGATGAAGACAGCCGCCAGATTGCCGGCTACCTGATCGAGTTCCTCAAGCACGAAGTGGCCAAGGGCCGACTGCCGGCCAACCTGCTGCCGCTGCAGTCGGGCGTGGGCAATATTCCGAATGCGGTGCTTGCAGGCCTTGCTGAAAGCGGCCTGCGCGGCCTGACCTCGTTCACCGAGGTGATCCAGGACGGCATGCTGGATCTGCTCAAATCCGGTGTGCTCGAGTACGCCTCGTGTACGGGCTTCGCGCTGAGCCCGGAGGCGAACGAGGAGTTCAAGCGCAACATCAAGTTCTACCGCGAGCGCATCATCATGCGCACCCAGGAAATCTCCAACCATCCGGAGCTGGTGCGCCGCCTGGGCTGCATCGGCATGAACGGCATGATCGAGACCGACCTGTACGGCAACGTCAATTCCACCCATGTAATGGGCAGCCGCATCATGAACGGCATCGGTGGTTCCGGCGACTTCACCCGCAACGGCTTCCTGTCCACCTTCCTGAGCCCGTCGGTGGCCAAGGGCGGTTCGATCTCGGCGATCGTGCCGATGGTCAGCCACGTGGACCACACCGAACACGATGTCTCGATCATCGTCACCGAGCAGGGCCTGGCCGATCTGCGCGGCCTGCCGCCGCGTGCACGTGCACGCCAGGTGATCGACAACTGCGCGCACCCGGACTACCGCGACCAGCTCAACGACTACTTCGACCGCGCCTGCCGCGACAGCTACGGCAAGCACACGCCGCATCTGTTGCCGGAAGCATTGTCTTGGCATCAGCGCTATATCGATACCGGCAGCATGAAGGCCTGAGGCCAGCCCCGTAGTGGGGGGGGGGGGGGGGGGGGGGGGGGCGCCGGGGGGGGGCGGGGCCCTGGTGGCTGGGCGCGCGGCGCGCCGGTGGGGGGCGGCGGCCGG
>NZ_JBRREB010000070.1:0-20576 GCF_056759995.1 Stenotrophomonas sp. STEN030
CTTTTGGGCTTTGGCCTTTGGGTTTCTGCACTCTGGCCTTGGCTCTGCTCCGCTCTACTCAGATCAAAACCTGCTCCACGTGCTTTCAAAGTGCCCTCACCCCAACCCCTCTCCCGTGAACGGGAGAGGGGCTTTCAAAGCCTAGCTCCCCTTACATGGCTACCGGGCCTGCGACCAACCAAATGACCAGCACCCGCCAGGAACAACGCGTCTTGCAACTCTCCATCGCAGCGACCGTACTGGTCGCTGCGATCGGCTTCTTTGGCGGCATGCTCGCGCGCTCGCAGGCGATCCTGTTTGACGGCATCTACAGCCTGGTGGATGTGGCACTGACGCTGGTAGCGCTGTCGGTACTGCGACTGATGGCCCGCGAACAGAGCCCGCGCTTCCAATACGGGTTCTGGCATCTGGAGCCCATGGTCGAAGCCCTTGGCGGTGCCATTCTCAGCCTTGCCTGCATCTACGCGCTGGCCAACGCGGTAATCGGCTTCAGCGACGGCGGCCACGAAACACGACTCGGCCCGGGCCTGCTCTGGGCCGGTTTGTTGGCGGTGGTGGACTTGGCCATGGCGGTGTGGATCGGCCGGCACGCACGGCGACTGCAATCCGGCCTGCTACGCCTGGACGCACGCGCATGGCTGCTTACCGGGTTGATGAGCCTTGCCGTGGTGCTGTCCTTCGTCATCGCACTGGCACTGCGCGGTGGCGCCCACGAACACTGGATTCCCTACCTGGACCCGTTGGTCCTCGCCTGTATCGCCTTGGCGACGCTACCGGTGCCGCTGCTGGGAGCATGGAAAGCCGCGCGCGAAGTCCTACAGGTAGCACCAAGCGAACTTGATCAACTCGTGCAACAGGTGATGCAGGCGTTCGTCGCCAAGCACCAGTTCGAAGGCTTCACCAGCCACGTCGCCAAAATTGGCCGCATGCAGTTTGTCGAGATCCACATCCTCACCCAACCCGATACCCAGCTCGGCAGCATCGGTGATGTTGATCGCCTGCGCGATGAGATTGCCGCACAGCTGGATGCTCGCTCAGGGCGCTTCTGGCTGACCATCGACTTCACTTCCGACCCGGCCTGGACATGAGCACCCCAACACCCAAGAAGATGGGCCTGACCATGGCCACCATGCTGGTTGCCGGCAACATGATCGGCACCGGCGTGTTCCTGCTGCCCGCCAATCTGGCCACGGTTGGCAGCATCTCCTCGATTGGCTGGTTGATCGCCACTGCCGGTGCCATCGCCTTGGGGTTGGTGTTTGCTCGCCTGTCGCAGCTCGACCCGCAACCCGGCGGCCCATATGCATACGCGCGCGATGCGTTCGGCAACTACATCGGCTTCGTCAGCAACTATGCCTATTGGTTCGGCAACTGGATCGGCAATGTCGCCATCGCCCTGGTGGTCACCGGCTACCTGAGCCATCTTTGGCCGTGGTTGCAGGATGTCTATCCGCGGCTGGGCTTCACCTTGGCAGTGATCTGGCTGCTGAGTCTGGCCAACGCACGCGGTGCGCGCTGGATCGGAGCGTTGGAGACCGGCACCCTGCTGCTGGCATTGATCCCGATACTGGGCATCGCCATCTTCGGTTGGTGGTGGTTCGACCCGGCATTGTTCAGTGCCGGCTGGAACGTCAGCGGCATGGAAGACAGTGCAGCCATTTCGCGCAGCGCCTCCATCGCGTTGTGGGCGTTCATGGGTGTAGAGAGCGCGGCGGTGTCGGCAGATGTGATCGACAACCCCAAACGCAACATCCCGCTCGCAACCCTGTTCGGACTGGCGTTGGCGGCCGTCATCTACATCAGCTGCTCGCTGGTGATCATGGGCATGGTACCGATGGCGCAGCTGCGCGATTCCTCGGCACCGTTTGCCGATGTCGCGCAATTGATGATCGGCCCATGGGGCGTATTGGTGATCGCACTATGCGCGATCCTCAAATCAGCCGGCGCGCTGGGCGGTTGGATGCTGCTTGTCGGTCAGTCTGCCAAGGCAGCCGCCGAAGACGGACTGTTCCCGCGCGTATTCTGCAAGCTCAACAAGCACGGCATGCCCGGCACTGGCTTGATGATCGTGGCGGTGCTGATGAGCGTACTGCTTCTGGTCACATCATCGCCCACCCTCGCACGCCAGTTCGACCAGCTCACCAATATCGCCGTACTGCTGACCATCATTCCCTACCTGTTCTCGGCTGGCGCATTGATCTGCACCACCCTGGAGCGCGGCGAGCAGGGCTGGATGCGAGCCGCCTGCCTGTTCACCGCTGCCGCAGCGGTCGCTTACTGCCTATATGCTCTGCTCGGCGCAGATGCAGAGTTGCTCGCCTACGCAACGGTGGCGGTCCTTTTCAGCGCGGCCCTGTATCCATTCTTCCGCCAGCGCATGCTGGAGACAGCAAAGGCCAGCAGAAGCAATCAGGGATAACCCACGCCAATTGCGCTTTAGGCTGTTCCGAACAAGCCTCTACTGATATCGCAACCAACCCACGGGCACACGTCGAAAAGAAGACAAATCGGTGGCTCACCGTGGGCAACAATCTCAATCATTCCTGTTGGATTGCGAGCGGATGAGGTTGGTGTCTGACGTAAACGACGCCACAGGCCAATGCAGTTTCCAGCGATATCATTGTGTACAGCGGCGACTCCTGAACTGTTCCGCCAAGCACCTATAAAACCGCTTCTTTTCCGTTGAAACAATCAGTCATCGCTCCCTTCAATGGCGCAAATCAATGACGCCAGCGCAGCAAGCATCAGCACTACCGCTCGTGTTGGTAGCGCAATGCACTCACTCGACCACAGCCACTCTCGATAAGAATCAAGCAACTACCGCACATCAGTGCGACTGTAACCTGCGATTGAAATGTTCCAATTCGCGCAACTCGCGCAACTGCCGTTGACAAAGACCTCGCCTTTTAAACATCTTCGCTCCCGCAGATCGTGATAGCCACCGATCAACGTGCGTGGAGCCAACCAAGTAATGGAACGTAACGCGGTATCGCAATGCCGATTGCCAACTCCGATGCCTCCTGCAGCGTTGGAGTTGACGGAACCACCGTTCCGCACAGGAACTTCCCATGCCCACGACGCGCATGAGCTCACCGCCGCTGACCGCGATCACCCGTTGATCGCGATTGCTGGCGCAATGTCGACCATCCAGAAAGTTGCCACCAATGGGTTCCCACGCGCCGCTCTTCCATTCGCTGCAGCCAGCCCGTTGCACGCTGTGACTTTTGCGACATCGGCGAAAACAGCCACAGTACCAATCACCTGAAGTAACTCTTCATCGCCCCCCGCTTGGCAGCGCCCTCGGCACTACCAGCACCGCTGCCACCTGAGCGCTGGCCCAAGCCCAGATACGCGTAGCCCTTTTTTCAAAACCTTGCCATGAACCCGTCCTGCACTCCCCGCGCAGGACAGCATGCGGGTGGGCGGCGCCATGGGCAACACAACGGTTCGCGGAAGCGCGTACTGCCGTACGCGTATCCAGCAAAAACGTTCAAACGCTGTACCGCAATACATGGATCGCCGTAAACAACGCCGGCCTTGCCGGTCCCCCCAGCACCATCTTCGGAGAGAAGCGCATGAAGAAATCGCCCCCACACACATATCTGCACACACAAGCCAAGATCCGTTGCAGTCGCCTGTCGTTGGCTTTGCTTTCAGCATTGGCCGTTGCACAACCTGCGCTGGCCCAGGACCCGGCAGGCAAGGCAGGGCAAACGACCAAGGACCTCGATGCGGTCATGGTCAGGTCCACACACCAGGTAAAGCCGCTACAGCGCACACCGATCTCCATCAGCGTGGTCACTGCCGAGCAGCTGGACCGCACCAACATGAGCAGCCTGTCCGACCTGCAGTACCTCGCACCTGGGGTTTCCTTCTCTGCTTCGGCTGGTACCGCCAATGGGGGCGGTTTCCAGGTCCGTGGCATAGGCACCCAAGCCTTTAGTGTTGCCTCGGAGCAGACGGTTGGCACCGTGGTTGATGACGTCGTCATCAGCATACCCCGTGATCCTGGCGTGGCCGGATTCAACGATATCGAGCACATCGAAGTACTACGCGGCCCTCAGGGAACGCTGTTCGGAAAGAACGCATCGGCTGGCGTTGTCAACATCAGCACGCGCAGCCCTGAGATTGGAAGCAATAGTTCTTCCCTGTCACTGTCATTGGGCGAACGCAACGAGCATGTGGCGCGCTTCTCCAGCAACCTCGGCGTCGGCGACCGCTCCGCCTTACGCCTGTCTGCCTATTACAACGAGCAGGACGGCGCGGTTACAAACCCGCTACGCGACTGGAACATCGGTGACCGTACCGGCAGGGGCGTGCGCGGAAAATGGCTGTGGTCGCCGACCGAGAACCTTGATCTGCTGCTGACCGCAGATCGCCAGACACTGTTCAACCGCACGGTGGCCATACCGTACTCGCTGGGTAACGATACCGGCTTCAATGAGGTGCTTGCCGGCTTTGGCAACGTGGGCGGCGACAACTTCCACAGCTATGCCGACGCCGACGCAGGGGCATTTCAGGGAGTTACCGGTTTTTCTGGCAAGGCCGACCTCAAACTCGCCAATGGTGCCCAGCTAACCTCGATCACGGCCTATCGCGGTGCACGCATCCATCAGATGCAGGACATGGACCAGACGCCGGCCGATTTCCTGAACTACAACCTGACGACCATCCGCTCCCATCAGATCAGCCAGGAGTTCCGCCTTGCCGACAATGTATTCGATGATCGGCTCAGCTATGTACTGGGCGCCTACTATGTAAACGTGGCCAGCACCTACGAGTACTTTGCCTACGGCGCCTTCAACTTCGATATCCCTCCGCCAGACTACTACCTCTCTCTGAACGGACCAAAACAACATGTCGACGCGGATACCAAGAGCCACGCCTTCTATGCCAACGCAAGCTACCAGCTGAACGATCAATGGTCCGCCAGTGCGGGCCTACGCTACACCCATGACAAGGTGATCGCAGGCATGACACCTATCGAGGTTCCATTCGTCGATGGAAAGCCGGTTAGTCCCTTGAACACGGTCGTCCGCTCCCAAGCCCAGATCAGCAGGGACAACGTCTCCGGAAAGGTCGCTGTGCAGTTCCAGCAAACACCAACTCTGATGTGGTACGCCAACGCGGGAACGGGCTACAAGGGGCCGACGATAGACCCCACCAACACTGGCTCCGCGCGCATTCAACCGGAAAAATCTACTGCTTACGAGCTCGGCGTGAAGTCGCAGTTCTTCGATCGCAGCCTGACCATGAACGCCAGCCTGTACCGGTCCGATTTCAAGGGATTCCAGGCACAGGTGTATGTGCCGGAGACCAATGGCTTCGCGATGGCCAATGCAGGCAAGATGCGCACCCAGGGTATGGAGTTGGAAATCAACTGGCGCCCCACCGCTGATTTCACGGTCGTCGCCAATGGCGCCATCACGGATGCAAAGTTCCTGGACTACTTCAGCCTATGCAGTACGGACAACGACGCAAAGTGCCAGCTGGTAGACGGAGTCCTGCAGGGCGATATGTCCGGCTTCAACCCGACGTTCGTCTCCAAGTACAGCTATTCACTCAATGGCATCTACTACCGTTCCCTTGGCAATGGCCTGGCCGTGAATACAAGTGCCGGCTGGAGCTACAAGAGCTCCTTCTACAACTCCGTTGCCCAATCGAGCACAAAGACAGATGGCTACGGCCTAGCCAATCTTTCCGCCGGCATCGGCGCTGAAGATGGGCGCTGGAACGTAACCCTGTACGCGCGAAACCTGCTCGATGAGCACTACCCCAGTTTTGTTGCGTACTCTTTCCTCAACAATGGTGGATTGATGCAATATCTGTCGCCCGACAGCTTCCGCACCGTAGGTGTGACGCTGAATCTGAATTTCTAACCTGACACCCGCACGCTCCGGGATCGCAACGCAGGCGCCACTCCTCTCATTGACGGCGGTTTCGTCATCAATGCGCCTTGGTTGCACTCGGCCACAACTGAAAGTTGACTGTTCCTGTCTCACTCAGGCTGCAGGCTGGCCTCGCGTCAACACCGGCGCCATGGCTGGCAACGTGTGTGCACGTGCTCGCGCATACCAACCCGCGCGCCCACGCCGCACTGGATGCTCACCGGGTCGCCATACGGAACCAGCCGTTCAGCCAGACCGGCCATCGACGCAAACACCAGTTTCGTCCAATCACGGCACAGCGCCTACAATGGTCCTCTTTGCGGCAGCCCCCTGCCCAACCGACCAAGTGGACCCCGCGTGACCGAGAAGAAGCCCGAACACACCCCGTTGATGAAGCATCATTAGAGCTTGTTCATTTTTCCGGCGAAAATCCTGGCGGCATCCAAAAAAATGGTTCATTGCGTCTTACCGGAAAGGCAGCCTTGATTTTGAGGAAGAATGTAGTCTGAGTCCGTGTAAGCCGTAGGCCATGCGCTTGATGACCTTGATGCGGTTGTTCATGCCTTCAAGCACGCTGGTATTGATGCGATACAGGGCACTGGCGAGATTTCCTGCCAGGTAAGGGGCCAGGCGTTTGGCGAAGCTGATCAACGCGGGCAACTGGCTTTCCACGGCAAGGGTGTACCAGCCGTTCTAGCACGCTTGGCCTCTGCCTCGGCAGGTGCGCACCAGAGGTCTTTGAGGCTGGGCTTTGAACAGGTAAACCGTGGTCAGTGGGGCATTGGCTGCCAGCAATTCGTCTAGCTCTATCGCCTGCTCAGGGGCCAGGTTCTGACGGTTGCGTAGTAGCAGCCAGCGGCTACGCTTGATGACAGTGCGAGCGGCGTAGCTTGCCCTGAGGGCGTTTGCCTGGTCCAACGACGCCACCCGACGACAGGCATCGACAAGATGCGTCACTTCCGGGATGACTAACCCCGCACATGCCGAAAGAGGTGATGCCCCACCACAAACCGGCATCTAATCAGGATCACGCGACGCACCCTGTCGCAACCCTCCGCACAATGAACACCGATGGATCGACACGGGGCACGGATACCCCAACTACCCACCCACGAAAAGAATTCCATGTTCAAGTTAATTGGTGCAACTGTGGTTTACGGCTTCACCCTGTATGGACAGGGACGTTGGCTGGCGGAACAGCAGCACGTTGGCGCCGATGACTGATGCTCGGCTGCCGCCATCCTGGGCCAGCTGGTGCCGGCCATGCTGCAGCTGATGCTGCAGGATAGGGCACCGGCGCTCGATGAGGTGGCTTACCCGATGTTGCCGGGGTAACCGGCGCCCATCGCACAAAGGTGGCGCCGGCAGATGAACATAAGACCTGAATGGAAACCCACGCGCATCAACACTATCGGTTGGCTGCTGCATTCACCTGGTCCGCAATCTCGGCACGCAGCGCAGCCGGCTCCAGGACTTCAACCCAGCTGCCGAAGCCCAGAAGCCACCAACGCAGCGTCTGGTCATCCTCAACCGTCGCTGTGAGCTCGACGTCGGCTCCGCCCTCGTCACTGGCAATCTGCTGGTCAGTCGACAACGGCGTATCCCGTGGATGTGCAGCGGGCTCGGCGGCAAAGCGGGCCTTGAGCTTCAACGGGCCGGCGGGCCGGTACTTGGGGCCCTCGTGCTCCACATAATCCCGCAGATTGAATCCCACCGGCCGCTGGCAGTCTTCCGCCAGAACCGATAGGTCGCTGAGGCGATGCAACGCAAGCTTGCGGATATCACAGTAGTCGCGAAGGGTACAGATCAGATACTGCGCCGCACCGCGCATGACCAGGCCAAGCGGATGAATCCTCATCCGCTTGGCCTCGCCTGCCGCCCGCGACTGGTACCAACCTTCCAAGCATCGCCCCAACCCTAGCGCAGAGTGGACGGCTTCCAGCACCGCCGGTTCAACCAGCGGCGCGATCAACCGCATGATCGCCGTGCGCCGGTGTCAGTCGTGCCAACCGGTCGTAGCCAGCTCGCGCTCTGCCATGTCGAACAGCGGCCAGAGATCTGCCATGGCCAGCCTGGGCAGCAGGTTGCGGAGGTGCATGCGTGCCGGCAGCAGGGTAACCGCCCGCGAGGTCGTAAGGCGTGCACCAAAGGCGAAGTTGGCACCACGCGCCCAGCTCCATCCCTAGGGCCGGCTTGATTCGTCCGATGCCAACGAAAAGCGTTCGGAGAGCTCCTTAAGATCGCACTCGATGGTGCGGCTGGTGGTGGTGAACCCCTCCACCGCCAACCGCTCCCTCAGCTCCCTCAGCTCCCTCAGCTCCCTCAGCTCCCTCAGCTCCCGCACCATAATCTTCCACGGTGCGAGCCGGATCATCCGTAGCATCTCCCAATGCCGCGCTAGCGCGTCATGGGTGGCAGTGCTCATCCCGCACGCAACCGTTTGTATTCGCCCTTCAGCACGTCGGCCTTCTGGTGCCAACGGTCAAAGCGCACCTTCTGCATCGACATGTCCTGCAACGCAGCCTTCAACGCAGCCAGCATGTCCCGCAGCTCGCCCAGATCCGGGAAGTAGGTGCGGACGAACTGGCTTTCGCTGCCAACACCATCCAGCTCGTCGTTCAACGACTTGCGCTGGCTTTCCAGCGTTGCCACGAATTCCTCCACGCCCGCCTTAAACTTCTTTTCCTTCTCGATCTTCTGGTAGGAGTCCCACACTTCCATCGCGATGCCAAGGCCCGCAAGCGCGCCATTCACGCCGCCGGCCAGCTTGTGCGCGCCCCACGGTGCGAACTTCAGGTTCTTGCCCAAGTCGAGGCCGACCATCTTGCCCGCCGATACAACGCCGTCGCGCATCATCAGGATGGACTTGTTGTTCACCAACTTGGCGTCCAGCAGGTACTTGACGCCCTGCTGCCCCATGGACGACACCACTGTATTGAAGTGATTGATCTCGTCCACGAAGCTGCTCTGCACGGCCTCCAAGTTGAGCTTGGCAGTGCGAAGCGACTTGGCGTACTCCTCCTGTAGACGCATGCGGATGATGATGCCTTCCGCCCCGACTTCGCGTTCGAAGAAGGTCGGCCAGGTCTGCATGTCCGCGCCTCGCGCCTGCAGAATCAGATCGGCGAAGTACTGCCCGAGGAAGCGGCGGATCTGGCCCTCCGCATCCCCCGCCTGCTGCGTGGCGAGACTTACCTGCCCGGACAGGTCCTCGACAGTCTCGGCCATGCGCTCCACTTCCGCATTGATCAGGACCCCGCGCTCGACGGCGATCGGGAGGTGCTTGTTCAGCACATCCGCAATGATGGCGGTACGCGTGTCGGCCACTAGGCGTTCGGTGCCACCACTGGACTGGATCCGGTCCACGGTTGCCTGCTGCAGCGAGGAGATGCGCGAGAGCTTACGGTGCTCCTCCTGGTTAGCCAGCCAGTAGTCGATGCCCTGGTCATAGGGATTAGCCGAGACGGCCACGATGCTCAGCGCTTCAGCCTCTGCCGGCGATAGGCCGATCAGTTCCGCCAGGCGCTGGCGCACCGCGCTCCGCTTTACTTCCAGCAGGCGCTGGTACTCACCTTCTTCCTCGAGGTCGGCCACAGCGTCGAAACGGCTGAGCACGAACACCGTCCTGGACAGCAGCGCTAGGTCGCGGAACAGCCAGGTCAATTCAGCCTTGTGGCTCTCCTTGATCGGGTTGGTCGGATCCATCACATACAGGACAAGATTGGCTTCGCTGACATACTTGCGCGTGAGTTCCTTGTAGGTCTCACCGTCAATCTCGCGCTCACCGAACAGCCCGGGCGTGTCCACCAGCAGCAGATCGTCGCCCACCGGGTACTCCAGCACGTGGTCGGTCGACTCCGCCTGCGAGATGTTCATTCCCTCACGGTCCAGACGGTTCATCCACGCCGCGGCAATGGACGTCTTGCCTTCCGAGAACCCGCCCACTAGCGCAACCTTCAACCGTTCGCCGGTCACCGTGCCAATGGCGGATTCAAGCTTGTGCTCGAATGCATCATCCATCGTCACGCCGAAGTCGGCGCCGGCCTTCAGGAACTCAAGCAGTTCCCGCAGCATCCCTGCAGCGCGTTCCTGCTGGGTTTTGAATCGTTCAAGCGTCGTATCCATGGTGATGCCCCTCATGCCAATGTGATTTCGATCCGGGCGCTCAGCGCGTCCAGTCGTGTGGTGGAAAGCCGCAGCACGGCAGCCTTCGCCTTGGTATCTTTCTGCGGAAGCCCCAAGCGTTTCTTTGCCTCGGTGCATGCCGTGTCGAGCGCTTCCATGACCGCGCGTTCGCTGTTCTCCAGGTCGTCCTTCAGCGAAGCCCGGGCTTTCTCGAGGTTCTCGTCCACCGCCTTGCGCTGCTGAGCCTTCTTGAAGTCTTCGTCCACCAAGCCCCACAGCGCCTTGGCGAGGCTGATCACCAGGCCCACGGCGCTGAAGGTGATGATCACCCAGCCTCCCGGACCGGCAATGAGAAGCGCTGCCGCACCGATGGCTGTGGTCACCAACCCGACGATATTGACGCCATTGTCGATTTTTAGATCGAGCGAGAAGCTAGCTGCCGGTGCATCGCGCATCTTCCCGCTGGCAAGCTCACCGAGATCCTTCAAGTGCTTCTGGAAGCGTTCGGTGGTCTTGGTGATCGAGTCCTGGAACGCTACCAGCGACTTACGCGACGCTTCACCCAGATGTTCCTGGAGAACAGCCGCGTGGCGGCTCATGCTCGTCTGCAGACAATCCTTCAGGGCATCGTTGGAATTTCCATCGTTGATCAGCCCATACACTTCGCTGCGCACGCTCGTCTCGAACGTCCGCAGTGCTTCAGACGCGTCGTTGCGGAGGCTTGAACGCAGGCGGGTCGCAGCCATGTCCACTTGGCGCTGCGCAGCCTTGGTCTCGGTGACTACCTTGCGGGCATGTATTTCCAAGCTGGTAGCGTGACGATCCAGCTCTTCCACCACGGTGCGCAACGACTGGTATGCCTTGAACACGTTGGCCTGGCGGATCTTGCGTGGTGCATCCACCGCCATGCTGGCAAGGTGACTTGCCATTGAGGCAAAGCCCGTCTTGTCCAGTAGTTCGCCAGGCTCGAACTCGGCAAGGAATTTCGCCCGGGCTCCGCGACGGTCCTGCGCATCGTCAGCCAGTGCCTCCGCCGGCGGCAGACGGTCTGCAAGTGCCAGAAAGGCCGGATAAGCACTGACTGGCAGCACGCCCTTGTAGTTGCCCGCCAGCGCCTCGCGCAGACCCTTGTCCAGATCGGCGATGCCATCGGCATCACTGGCAAACAGGCCCGCTGCCTTGCGCAGCGGCATGGCGGCGGTCACGCGCTTATTGAACACCGCCCAGACCTCGGTCTGCGGCCCCAAGTGGCGTTTGATCTTTTCCAGCGTGCCGTCTTCCTTGTCGCCGTGCTGTGGGCGTGCGGCCTTGCCAGTGACATAGAACACTGCGTGCGCAGTCTGCACCGCACGGTCGATGTGCGCTTTTACGCCGGCTTCGCCGCCTTCGATGCCCGGCACGTCCAGCAACACGGTCGGGGCACCGCCGTTGTCGAAGACATAGCGCTGCGTTTCGCGGGTGAAGTCTGGGCGACCGTCACCGATGATCGCGCCGTCAGCGTGTTCCAACAGCAGCGGCAGCGAGCGCAGGCGACGGCCGAGCTCATCCTCGGCACTGGCCAGCGCCGCTTCCGCGGCCGCCCTCTCCTTTTCAAGCTGCTGACGTTCCTGCGCTTGGCGTGTACACATGTCATCTAGGCGCACCTGCAGGGCGACCGTCGCGGTGGCCAGAGGGTCGCGCTTGAACCTACCCAGCATTCGCTGCCACCACGTGCGGCTGGCCACCGCCAGCGCCAAGGCCTGCTTCTTCTCGTCCACCTCCCGCTCGAGCGCCTGCAGCTGGCTCTGTGCCTGGGCGTCCAGCTCCATGCCACGTTGCACTGCCGTGGCAGCCGATTCGCGGGCAAGAGTGATGGACCGGCGCGTCGCCTCGATCGAGTCCTCGTCCAGACTGTGCGATGCTATCAGTGCATCGTAGCGACGGCGCTGCTCACGTTTCCCCGCTTCGTCCAGATGAATCCGCAGCGACTCGATGATGGTGGACTTGCCCGCATTGGTTTCGCCGTAAAACGCAACGGTAAAATTCTTCCAGTCAGCGGAGGCGCGGAGCTCCTCCTGCTTGCCGGCCACACGGGCCTGCATCAAGCTGAGCGCCGCAAGGATCTCGCTCTGCACCAATTCATCGTCCGTATGAGCGGCCTGCGTGTCCAGCACGCGGATCACATCCCGCACACCGTCGGTCACATAGCTGTAGACCTGCTCCGGTGAACCGACATCAAGGTCGGCCACCCCCACATCCCCCACTTCACTGCCGCGCATAGTTCACCCGCGTTGCTGGCATGTTCCAATCACTCTGGCTGCTCATATTTCCCCCTGTTTTTTGTTCGCTGGCTGTACTCAGCCGGGTTGCGTCAAAAGCCCTTTGGGGCTTGTGCCTGAAAGATCATCCGCAGGACGTGCGCATTGCCGAAGCAACACTGGCAAGCGTGGCTTGCAGATGGCGGAGCGGGTGTTTATAGAGGGACTGCGCCAACGCAAGCACGGGCCGGTATTGCCGGCAGGCTGCAAGGCCTCACTGCGAGGGGCGGGAAGATGCCTCCAGCCCCAGGCCGGGCACTTGCAGATCCGTGGTAGTGGCGTGATTGGCACAACATCCTTGTCGTCTTCTCCTGCATCCTTGCATCGGTCATATTGCGCCATCTGCGTCACGGTTTGTTGCAACCGAAGCGGAGTATAGGCACAGACCACCCGGTGTAAAGAGGCCGCCTACGTACCCGACAGACGCCCCTCTTCTCCAACCCTCAGGGCAGTCGATGGAACAGCGCCAGCCATCCCGCCAATGCCGGAATCGCAACGGCCTGGAACACGGTGCGTCGAATGTAGATCATGCCGAACTGTCTCGGCATGGAAGATGGAATCCATACTCGCGAGCGATGCGACATCTGGTGTCGCGTCAGCTTTTTGACCCCATGTCTGCACCGTCAATGACCAGAAGACTAGCAACGAGGCAGTGCTCGATAATTTGCAAAGAATCAGACATTTGCCGGGCCACACTGCAAATCACTGCCCCAGAAGCGTAGGCTCAAGCCCTTAAAGTTCCTGCAACCGTGGCCGCCTAGCATCAGGTGCCACGATCACATCGGGTCGGAATGATTCTGCCCGCATACTCAAGAGACGGAAGCCTCAATGTCCCAGTTCTATACCCACGAGCATTTCAATCTTCTGCAATCACTTGGCGGCACCAAGCACGATCCTGCCAACCCCAGGCTGCAGCGCGGTTACCAGACGCTGCGCGACGCGTACAACGTGACGCTCGAATGGGCCAAACAGCTCCAACAGGCCATGTTCCCCTCTGGCCGACTCAGCATCCGCCGCCGCCCGACCACCCAAGGCAATACCTTCGCCACCTACAACTGGGCAAAGATCTATCCCGAGCCCGACTCCCCCTCCGCGCTGGCCTACACAGTCGGTCTGAACGGCCACGAGGGATTTGTCGTCAAGATCGATACGGTGATGCTGCACAATGGGCAGCCCGTACGGGATACCTATCTCGCACTGCGTGACTCGGGCAAGACCTCCCCATTCGTGGCCGTCCTGCCCATCGAGGAAGGCCTTGCCATGCCCCTGGAGGAGCTGACCGCATGGAGCATCCAGGCGATCGAGCAATTCGAGATGAGCTACGACGAGGTGGCCAAGCGCATCGGCCTTTCCTGCCATGTGGAAGCAGACGCAGTGCTGAAGCACTTTGACATCAGTGAGTCCTTCCGGAAACTACGCAGCGGCTGGTCGGCGCTGGAGACCGCACAGTTTTGCCGTCTTGCCCGCGTGGTCCACGAGGCCGACATGGACTGGTGGTTTGCGGGCAGCCGCAAACACCTGCGCTTTGGCCGTAAGAATCCCAACAGCAGCCGCGCTGTGGCTGTGGTCGGCGTGGTACGTGGCACCCGGGCGTGCCAGGTAACGTGGCGCCCAGAACTGGAGAGTATCGCTCGGTTCGTGAGGAAGCCCATCACCGAGCAGATGGTCGACGACATCGAAACGGCATTGAATGCGGACGAGGCGCTTCTTGATGATCTGGTCCGCACGGACGATGGACGGGGCGGCTTGTGGCCCGTCCAGGTCGGCGACGACCCAGATACGGCCGATGGTGCCGCTGAAACCGTTGTCAGCAACGGCGCTGATTCGCGCGCGAACGCCAGCAAAGCGGTTGCCATCGAGTTGGCCTTCAACCATATCTATTTCGGCCCTCCCGGAACCGGAAAGACCCATGGAATTGGCGCTCTGCTCGAGGAGTACTTCACTGCCGACGAAGAAGATGCCTCCTTCGCCGAAGGCCGGGCCGAGCGCTTCAGTTTCGTTACCTTCCACCAATCCTACGGTTACGAAGAGTTCGTGGAAGGACTGCGCCCGGTCATCGACGAAGACAATAAACAGGGCAACGTCCGTTACGAGATCCGGCCAGGCGTTTTCAAGCAGCTGTGCGAGCGGGCACGCCGCTTCCCCGACGAGATGTTCGCCATCGTCATTGACGAGATCAACAGAGGCAACATCAGCAAGATCTTCGGCGAGCTCATCACGCTGATCGAACTAGACAAGCGAAGCGGGAAGGACGGTTGCCATTCGGTGGTGCTGCCATATTCTCAGGAGATGTTCTCGGTTCCCGCCAACGTCAGCATCATCGGCACCATGAATACCGCCGACCGATCACTTGCGCTGCTGGACACGGCCCTGCGGCGCCGGTTCGAGTTCGAGGAAGTGTTACCGAACACCTCCGATGAAGGCGCGGCCCCACTGGCGGGCCTGCGGGTCAACACCCGCGAAACCTGCATCCATATTCCCAGGTTGCTGTCGGCCATCAACCAGCGCATTGAAGCGCTGTACGATCGCGACCATCTGATCGGCCACTCCTACTTCACCGGCCTACGCGATTACGAGGACGGCATCGGGCGCATTTCTGCACTGGGCAATATCTTTGACAAACAGATCCTGCCGCTGCTGGAAGAGTACTTCTTCGAGGACTGGCAGAAGATTCGCCTCGTCCTGGGCGACAACCAGAAACCGAAGGATCTACAGTTCGTGCAGGAGTCCAACGACGAGGGCGAATCACTGACACGACTCTTCGGAGCCGGATCCATCGGCGATTCCCACAGCATTCGTGCCCGCTACACCCGCAATGCACGGGCACTGCTTGATCCGGAAGCCTACGTTCGTGTCTACGCCTCGCTGCTGGGCCACGAATGAACGCGGCGGCTTCCCTAACGCTGCACGAGTACGATGTGCTCGTGCCCACGCCGTTGCTGGGCCCTGTGCCCAGCAACGTCCGCGTGGTGTCGCCCGAGTTGTACGGGTGGCTGGAAGCGCAGTCCACCGCGCTGATGGATGGCAAGCAGATGCCGTGGGTGCGCCGCAGCCGCCGCGGTGTACAGGTCACCAGCTACGTAGGCGTAGTGGCCGCGCCTGACGGAACCCTCATCGAGATCCTCCCCAAAGTCGGCAAAGCACTGGGAGCCGGCAAGGGGGAGGCGCGCGCCCTCCTATTGAAGATGCTGCGCTGCCAACCGCATATCTCACGCCTGCGGTTCAGCAGCGCGCAGCTTGCAGCCGACAGTATGCCAATGCTGGAGGTGTTCATCGGCGAGTTCCTGCGAGCGGTCGTGGTCGTCACGCGCGGCGGGCTGAGGAGCACATACCAGCCCCGCGAGGATGATCTGCCCACGCTGCGTGGAAAGCTACTGGTTGCGCAGCAGCTTCGGCGCAACCTGACACGCGCTGATCGCTTCCATACCGCGCACGACGAGTTCAGCGCAGACCGGCCCGAGAATCGATTGATTCATGCAGCGCTCCGAAAGGTGCTGGGTGTTTCGGACAATGCAGACCACCAACGATTGGCCCGCGAGCTTGCGTTTGCGTTCACTGACGTGCCTGTCAGCCAGGATCCGAAAAGGGATTTCCAACGTGTGCAGTTGGATCGCAACATGCGCACCTACCGTGACGCGCTGGACTGGGCGGGCATGGTCCTGAGGAACCTCTCGCCCACCTCGGCCATTGGCGACCAGCAGGCACCGTCGCTGTTGTTCCCCATGGAAAAGCTGTTTGAGGTCTATGTCGCACACCATCTGCAGAAGCAGCTGCCCGGCCCGTTCCGCCTACATGCCCAAGCAAGGCGCCACTACCTGGTGCGGCACGAAGGCGCGCACTGGTTCCAGTTGCGCCCGGATCTGGTGATCAGCCGCCAAGGTACCGACGTACTGGTCTTGGACACCAAGTGGAAGCTGCTGGATTCGACGGAGGATGGCTGGCCGCACAGGTACGCCCTCAGCCAGGGCGACTTCTATCAGCTCCATGCCTACGGCCGTAGCTATCTTGGCGACCAGGGAGCCGTTGTGCTGATCTACCCGCGTACCGACCAGTTCGATCAGCCGCTGCCCGTGTTCGACTTCCCATCCAGTGAAGGGCTGCAGTTGTGGGTGCTGCCGTTCTGCCTGGAAAGCAGCGAGCTGGTCCTACCCGACGGTTGGGTGTGGCCCGGGGTTGGTGGCACCTGAGAAGATTGCCAGCTTTAACGTGTGTAAGCCCCGTTCGTACTGTCGGGGCGTTCTGGATACAGGCACGCTGAGACCCGTGGTTCGTTCATTACGCTCGACTTGTATTGGCTGGAAACCCGCAATGGCACGATGGCAACGCACCCTGGCCCTGATCTTTGCCTTCGGCATACCTGTTTCCACCGTTACCGCGGATCCAGGTGTTTCCACCAACATAGCGATGGAAGCGGCCGACAGCCCCGGCAGGGCAGCGCTCCAGGCACCCTGGGCGTTGAATGACCCAGCCTCCGCATCCCGCCAGACGTCCTGTCCGGTTCACTCTCAGAGGTGGTGGTGAGGCCGACGTAGCGGGCAACGGGACGTGCTGTGCACCTCCATCGCCCTAAGCTCGTCGAAATCATGTACTTGATCATGTTCCACGATGCGACCTCCCTCAGGCTCCCACTACTCTCCCAAGTATCGGGATAGTCCTCGCACTGCGCCCTAGGTGTAGGACGACACGTTGCCGCTCACCAAGACAGGTTGCCGTCAACTACACGCAAGATCACCTCGAACTGAAGCGGATACTCAGTGCTGGCCGGAACATCCGCCATGGCCGAATGGGCTTGGAACCGGCTGTAAACAGCACCGATCGCAGAACGGAAATTCTGTCGTTGTGCGTTACGGCCGATCTGCCCCTCTACGTCCTTGCCTATGACCTGCCCAGAAGCCTTCAATCGCGCCAGTGCATCGCCAGTCGCCCCATAGAGCGCGTGACATCCCCAGCCATTGGCGATCGCTACAGACTTGGCCGTAGCTCAAACCCAACGCCTGGGCCACTTCCGCGGGCTTCCTGCCTGCCGCGCACAGGCGGCGCACCTGCTCCCGCCGCTCGTTGGCCCGCATCTGGGCCGCGGGTTGATAGAGAAGGCCGCGGCTGAGACAGAAGGCACTCACCGCTTGGCGGGACACCCCCAGCTGTTGGGCCAACGCCTGTTGGCTGGCGCCTCCAGCAAGCACGGCTTGAACCTGTTCGGCCGTGAGACCAGCCATTCCCTGCTTGGCACGGCGCTGCGACCCGACGAACCGAAAGCTCCATCACCTGTTGGTTGGGTCAGACTAAACTTGGTGACCTCGCGCCGTGTAGCGCGGCCCGTCGCAACATTTTTGGCATGATCGTCCGTGTCCTGATTGACGTCACAACGCGATCTTTGTCCAGCCAACGAGCCGCCGCAACACCATCGCAACAAAAAAAAATCCCGTTACTTGCCGTTTTCGGCGGTAACCCGCCCTCACTGACCGAGACCGGATGCCTTGCAAGCCATTGATTCAAAACAAAAGAACAGCCTCAACAAGGCCTCGCCCGAACACACCCCGTTGATGAAGCAGTTCTTCGCAGCCAAGTCCGAGTATCCGGACCTGCTGCTGTTCTTCCGGATGGGCGATTTCTACGAACTGTTCTATGACGATGCGCGCAAGGCCGCACGCCTGCTCGACATCACCCTGACCCAACGCGGCAGCTCCGGCGGCGCGCCGATCCCCATGGCCGGCGTGCCAGTACATGCCTTTGAAGGCTATCTGGCACGGTTGGTTGCGGTCGGCGAGTCGGTGGCGATCTGCGAGCAGATCGGCGACCCGGCACTGGCCAAGGGCCTGGTCGAGCGCAAGGTGGTGCGCGTGGTCACCCCCGGCACCGTCACCGACGAGGCCCTGCTGGACGAGCGCCGCGACACGCTGCTGATGGCGCTGTCGCGCAGCAAGGCCGGCTACGGTCTGGCTTGGGCCGATCTGGCCGGCGGCCGTTTCCTGGTCAACGAAGTCGACAGCGACGACGCACTTGAGGCCGAGCTGGCCCGGCTGGAACCCGCCGAGCTGCTGGTACCAGACGAGGAGAACTGGCCCGAATTCCTGCGCCATCGCAATGGCGTACGCCGCCGTGCGCCTTGGCTGTTCGACGCTGATAGCGGCCGCCGCCACCTGCTGAACTTCTTCAAGCTGCATGACCTCAGCGGCTTCGGCATTGACGACAAGCCGCGCGCCACCGGTGCCGCTGGCGCCCTGCTCGGCTATGTCGAGGAAACCCAGAAACAGCGCCTGCCGCACCTGACTTCCATCTCGATGGAGAACGCCGGCGAAGCGATCGCGATGAATGCCGCCACCCGCCGTCATCTGGAACTGGATACGCGTGTTGATGGCGACACCCGCAACACCTTGCTCGGTGTACTCGACAGCACCGTATCTCCGATGGGCGGGCGCCTGCTGCGACGCTGGTTGCACCGCCCGCTGCGCCTGCGCAATGTGCTGCAGCAGCGCCATCATGCAGTGGCGACGCTGATCGACCGCGGTACCGATGCCGACCTGCGCGACAGCTTCCGTGCGCTTGGCGACATCGAGCGCATCCTCACCCGTATGGCGCTGCGCTCGGCACGCCCGCGCGACTTCTCCACCCTGCGCGATGGCCTTGGTCTGCTGCCAGCAATCACCACCCAGCTGGAAACACTGGACTCACCACGCCTGCAGCAGCTGCGTGCCGAGCTTGGCTCGCACGATGAAAGCGCTCACCTGCTCGCCAGCGCTGTCGCCGAGCAGCCGCCGTTGAAGCTGTCCGACGGCGGCGTGATCGCAGAAGGCTACGACGCCGAGCTCGACGAACTGCGCCGCCTGTCCACTCACGCCGACCAATTCCTGATCGACCTGGAAGCACGCGAGCGTCAGTCCAGCGGCATTGCCACCTTGAAGGTCGGCTACAACCGCGTGCACGGCTATTACATCGAGATCAGCAAAGGCCAGTCCGACAAGGCGCCGGTGCATTACACCCGCCGCCAGACCCTGACCAATGCCGAGCGCTACATCACCGAGGAGTTGAAGAACTTCGAGGACAAGGTGCTGTCGGCGCGCGAGCGTTCGCTCAGCCGCGAGAAGCTGCTGTACGAAGGCCTGCTCGATATCGTTGGCCAGCATCTGGAACCGCTGAAGCGCTGCGCTGGCGCCTTGAGCGAGCTGGACGTGCTGGCGGCATTCGCCGAACGCGCGCAGGCGCTGGACTGGTCGCAGCCGGAACTGCAGGAAGAGGCCTGCCTGCGCATCGAGCGCGGCCGTCATCCGGTGGTCGAAGCGGTACGCGATACCCCGTTTGAGCCGAACGACCTGGACCTGCATCCGGACCGTCGCATGCTGGTCATCACCGGCCCGAACATGGGCGGTAAGTCCACCTATATGCGGCAGAACGCACTGATCGTGCTGCTCGCCCATATCGGCAGCTTCGTGCCGGCCAGCCGCGCGGTGATCGGCCCGATCGACCGCATCCTGACCCGCATCGGCGCCGGCGATGACTTGGCCAAGGGCCAATCTACCTTCATGGTGGAAATGGCCGAGACCAGCTACATCCTGCACCACGCTACCGAACACTCGGTGGTGTTGATGGACGAGATCGGCCGTGGCACCTCGACCTATGACGGTCTTGCCCTGGCCGATGCGGTTGCGCGCCATCTGGCCTACCAGAACCGCTGCTATACCTTGTTCGCCACGCATTACTTCGAGCTGACCGCACTGGCCGACGAAAGCCACGAAGGCGGTGCCAGCGGCATTGCCAACGTGCATCTGGATGCGGTGGAACACGGCGACACGCTGGTGTTCATGCACGCGGTGAAGGACGGCCCGGCCAACCGCAGCTTTGGTCTGCAGGTGGCGGCACTGGCTGGCCTGCCCAAGTCCACCGTCGCCCAAGCACGTCGTCGCCTGGCCGAGCTGGAACAGCGTGGCGGTGAAACCCAGAGCGCTGCGATGGCACCACAGGCATTGGATGCGCCACAGCAGTTTGGCTTGTTCGCTGCGCCGAGTTCGGCCGCCTTGGATGCGTTGCAGGCGATTGATCCGGATGAGCTGACCCCGAAACAGGCCTTGGAAGCCTTGTACCGGGTGAAGTCGTTGATCTGAGCGCAGCGCCCCTGCAGTGCCGAGCCATGCTCGGCATGAAGCCCCACCTGTAGTGGGGGGGGGGGGGGGGGGGGGGGGGGGGGGGGGGGGGGGGGGGGGCGCGGGGGGGGGGGGGGGCGCGGGGCGGGGGGGCGCCCGGGGGCGGGGCGGGGGGGGGGGGGGGGGGG
>NZ_JBRREB010000071.1:0-16959 GCF_056759995.1 Stenotrophomonas sp. STEN030
GTCTACCCCACACATCCCGTTTCCTGGGTGCGCAAACCACGCACGCCGCGCTTGGGCCGGCGGACCTTGCTGTTCCAACCGCCGCTCCCACAAACATAAAAAGAAATCCGATGCCAGGGGCCTGGCATCGGATTCTGGGTGACTCGATTACTGAAGCAAGCACGCTTACGGCTAGCGCCGTTTATTGGCGGTTTGCCGCCGGCGCCATCGCTGCGGTCTGGGTGACCAGCTGGCCGTCGATCACCGGCAGGCGATCGCTGGCCGGCTTGTCCTGCATGCGCACCGTCTTCTCCGCGCCGTCGTAACGGTAGGTCACGTCGTAACCGATGGTCTGGTTGGCATTGCCCAGCGACACGCGCTCACCCGGACGGCTGTCCATGCGCATCGTGCCGGTGCTGCCATCGGGCTTGCGGTAGCTGACGTTGTAACCGGTGATGCGGCTGGACTCGGCGGTGCGCTGTTCGGTATGGCACTGACGCTCGGTGCGGTTGACGACACGGCCACCAACATGACGCTTGTCGACCTGGTTGCCGATCACGCCACCGGCCACGGCGCCTGCAGCAGTTGCTGCCTTCTTGCCGTTACCGCCACCGATCTGGTTGCCCAGCAGGCCGCCGATGACTGCACCGGCGACGGTGCCGCCGACGTTGCCATCACGCTCGGGCAAGCGCTCCTGCACCACAACGTCCTCGCAGACTTCATGCGGGGTGCTGGTGGTGGAGCTTTCGCGGATCGGGTCGCTGCCGGTGACCGTGCCGTAGATGCGTTCCTTCTGCGTCACCGGGGCAACCTTGAGCACGTCTGCATATTGCAGTTGCGGTTCGGCCGGGGTCTCCACCTTACCGGTAACCGCCGCGTCGTCCACCAGCGGCGTGGTATCCAGCACCGGGCGTGCGCCCTCGACCAGAGGCGCAGTGCTGGCCTTGTCGCGGCCCTGCATGAAGGCGGCGGTGGCGATGCCACCTACCAGCAACGCGCCGGCGGCAACCAAAACGGTCGTGGTTGTGCTCTTCATGATCTGTCTCCGTGCGGCTGGCCGCGTTTGTGTTGGGGGGATTCCAGCATGGATAAGCTGAACAGAGGCTAGTATTTCTGTCAGATCGCTATCGAAATCGTTCTAGTCGTCGCAATATTCAGCCTGCTGGCCCTGATCTCACAGGCCAGTCTGAACCCTTCTCATCTGGATACGCCATGTCGAGCATGATGTTGTCGCCGTTTCTGGAATGGGCACGCAAGCTGCGTTACCCCACCCTGTTCAAGCTGACCGGTGCGCTGTTCGTCATCAGCATGCTGCTGCCCGACCCGATCCCGTTTGTCGATGAAATTCTGTTTGGCCTGAGCACCTTGCTGCTCGCCAACTGGAAGCGACGCAAGGACCCGGCCGAGCCACCGATACTGCCGGGCAAGCGCTGAGCCGTGCTGCTGGTAGACAGCCACTGCCATCTGGATGCAGCTGAATTCGACATCGACCGCGAGGCGGTGATTGCCCGCGCCGGTGCTGCCGGCGTGGGCATGCAGATCGTGCCGGCGGTGACTGCGGCCAGCTGGCCCAAACTGCGCGAGGTCTGCGCAGCCGATGCTGGGCTGCATCCGGCTTACGGCCTGCACCCGATGTTCCTGCCCGAGCACCGTCCGGAGCATCTGCAGCAGCTGCGGGACTGGGTGGAGCGCGAGAAACCCTGCGCCATCGGCGAATGCGGGCTGGATTTTTTCGTCGACGATCTGGACCCGGACGTACAGCGTCTGTATTTCCAGGGTCAGCTGGAACTGGCGCGGGATTTTCAACTGCCGCTGATCGTGCATGCGCGCCGGGCCCTGGATGAAGTGGTCCAGCGCATCCGCCGTGTCGGCAAACTCAGCGGCGTGGTGCATAGCTTTTCCGGCAGTCCAGAGCAGGCCAGACAACTATGGGACCTGGGCTTCATGATCGGCCTGGGCGGCCCGATTACCTACCCGCGCGCCAACCGTTTGCGTGGCCTGGTGACACAGATGCCGCTGGAGTTTCTGCTGCTGGAAACCGATGCTCCGGATCAGCCGGATGCGGGCATCCGCGGCCAGCGCAATGAGCCGGCGCGGCTGCGGCAGATTCTCGATACCGTCGCTGATCTGCGCCAGCAACCGGCCAACGATATTGCTGCGCAGACCACTGCCAATGCAAAGCGGCTTTTCGGGTTCTAGGTCTGATTGTGGAAGCGGCGTAAGCCGCGAAGCCACTGCTCAATCAGATCGCAAACAAGCTGGCGATTTCAACAATGCCAGCTTCGCGGCTTACACCGCTCCCACAAGCCCCACAAGTCCGCCTGCTTTTATGCGCGGCTCTTCAACAGCATCTCCAGCGCCTTGCCTACCGCCACGAACGCAAACGCACCAGTGATATGCGTCGCCGCGCCCAGGCCGCCGCCGCAATCCAGCTTCAGTGCCTCATCCGGGCCCAGGTTCGGGCGGATGCCACAGACGCTGCCATCGGCCTGCGGGTACTTCACGTTCTCCAGCGAATACACCGCCGGCACGCCGAAGTAGCGCTTTGCGCTCTTTGGGAAGTTGAACTCGCTGCGCAGCTTCTTGCGGATCAGTGCCATCATCGCGTCATGCTCGGTCCGCGACACATCGCGCACCCGCACCAGGGTCGAATCGGTACGGCCACCTGCAGCACCGATGGTGAGCATCGGCAGCTTGCGGCGGCGGCACCAGGCGATGGTTTCCACCTTCACCCGGAAGCTGTCGCAGGCGTCGATCACCAGATCAAAGCCGCGATCCAGCAGCTCGGCCATGTTGGCGGGGGTCAGGAATGACTCCACCGCCTCGACATCGACATCGGGATTGATCGCACGACAACGCTCGGCCATCGCCAGCGCCTTGTTGCGACCGTACTGCCCGGCCATCGCCGGCAGCTGCCGATTGGTGTTGGAGACGCAGATATCATCGGCATCGATCAGGCTCAAATGACCGACCGCCGAGCGCACCAACGCCTCCACGATCCACGAGCCAACCCCGCCCATGCCAACCACCGCGACCTTGCAGCCGCTCAGGTGGGTGATGGTACCGGCCCCGTACAGCCGGTCGATACCGGCAAAGCGCTCACGCAATTCTTCTTTCATGCGCGCATTTTACGGTCTGCCCCGGACCTGCGGCGAGCCGGACGTCGGCACGATGACACGGGCTTCGCTCGCGCCGCTGCATAATGGCCGGCAGTCGAACCCCTTTGCCAATAGCCTGGAGCCAACGCAATGTCCGACCCTGCACCCGCCCGTGCCCCTTCCAAAGCCTCGCGCTACCTGTTCGTCCTGCTCGCCGGCCTGCTGATCGGGGTGATTGCCACCGTGATGGGGATGCGCGCCATCCAGGCCCGCCAGGATCACTTCCCGGACAGTCTGATGACGGTCATGGCCAAACAGGCCCAGCTGCTGAGCGAGAGCCAGAAGCAGAACCGCTGCAGCGTCACCGACAGCACACCGCGCCTGCAAACCCTGCGCGCACTCGCCAATGACCTGGAAACCGCCTTCCCCGGCCTGCGTGATGACGAGCGCTTCCAGCAACACGCCAGCCGCTATCGCGCCACCTTGAACGATGCACTGGCCAAACCACCGTCAGATTGCGCTGCACTGGCTGCTGCAGTGCAAAAAATCGGCAGCGACTGCAAGTCGTGCCACCAGGACTTCAAGTAAGCAAACTGCGTTTTCACCTGTGATTGGCCCTCCATTCACATGCAAAACCGCAGGATCTTCGCCGCGGGTCACTCAGCTGTACCCACTTTCAATCTGGCAAGGAGAAACACCATGAAGATCCAACTGATCGCTGTAGGCGCAATTGCCAGTCTGGCGCTGGCCGGTTGCGCCACCTCCCCCGGTTACGGTGGTGGCTACAACAACGGCGGCTACAACAATGGTGGCAACTACGGCAACAACAACGGCTACAACCAGAACCGTTGCACCGACTGCGGCATCGTCACCCGCATCGATACCGTCGCCTCCGGCCGCACCGCGCCCAGCGCTACCGGCGCCATCCTCGGCGGTATCGTCGGCGCAGTCGCCGGCCACGAGATTTCCGACAAGACCGGTGGCAGCAAGGGCAACCAGAACATCGCCGCCGTCGCTGGCGCCGTTGGTGGTGCCATGGCCGGCAACAAGATCCAGCAGAACGTCACCGGCAATTCGTATGACATCCAGGTCCGCATGGACGATGGCCGCGTGATCGTGGTCAACCAGAAGGACCTGGGCGGGATCCGCGAGAACACCTATGTGCGCGTGGTCAACGGCCGCGTGGTGATCCGCTGAGCCGCTGCCGTTAGCGCTGACGAAGAAAGGCCCGCTTGCGCGGGCCTTTCTTTTGGCTGCACTGCCGCCGGATCAGGCCGGCTGTACGGCGTCAGCCTGCAGGCCCTTCTGGCCCTGCACAACGGTGAAGGTGACCTTCTGGCCTTCCTTCAGGCTTTTGAAGCCATCGGTCTGGATGGCGCGGAAGTGCACGAACACGTCCTCACCATTTTCGCGGCTGATGAAGCCGAAGCCCTTGGCGTCGTTGAACCACTTGACGGTACCGGTTTCGCGATCAGACATCTCGACTAACTCCCTGTAGCTCTTTCGTTTGATGGTTACGCCCGGTGAGGCGGCTGGTTGCAAGGAGGAAGCGAGGTGCAACGATGCAGCAAATCCTTCGATCTACCCATCAGGCCACGATTCACGGTGACCTTGCCAAGCTCAGCGGCTGCAACTTAACTCGGGGCAACCGAAATTGCAACACTGGCACATGCATTAAAGTCAACCCCTATCCGACCCCCCTCAGAGTACACATGGACTATTCATTCATCTTCTATCTGGTCGGCGCCCTGCTGGTTCTGGTCGGTATCGCCGGCATCATCCTGCCGGCACTGCCCGGGGTGCCACTGGTATTTGTCGGCCTGCTGCTGGCGGCCTGGGGCGATGGATTCGACCGGGTGGGCTGGCTGCCACTGGTGGTATTGGGCGTACTGACCGTCATCTCGATCATCGTGGATGTGCTCTGCACCATCGCCGGTGCCAAGAAGGTGGGCGCCAGCAGACTGGCCCTGATCGGCTCAGCGATTGGCACGGTGGTCGGCCTGTTCTTCATGCCTATCGGCCTGTTTGTTGGCCCCTTCCTGGGCGCGCTTGGCGGCGAATACCTGCATGGCCGCCAGCTCGGCCAGGCCACCAAGGTCGGCCTCGGCACCTGGCTGGGCATCGTCCTCGGGGTCGCACTCAAGCTGGGCCTGGCAGTCGCAATGGTCGGTGTGTTCGCCATTGCCTGGTTCTTCTGAGGCCCGTCGTAACGCCACCTCGACCCGGGAATCACCGACAATCCCCAACTTACCAATGCTGCCGGCGTGCAATTCCCCGATTGCCCCGGCCCGGCCACCCCACCGCGACCGGATGGAACCCATGCGACAACAAGCCCTTCCCCATGCCCTGCTGCTCATCCTGAGCGGCGCCAGCGCTTCGGCTCTTGCACAGGAATCGATGCCGACGCCGGCTTCACCGCAGGCCTGCTTCGCGCTTGAGACCGATGCCACCCGCTTGGCCTGCTACGACAGCGCACTAGGCCGCACCGCCACCGATACCCGTGCCGCCGATGCCGCGGCAGCCGCCGCTCTGCAGGCGCGCAAGGAGGCCAAGGCCACCGCCAAGGAGCTGGACGAGCCGCTGCCGCGCCGCAATGAGCTGTTCGCGCATGACGATCTGGATTCGGCAGCCGCCAATGCCGGCCGCGGCTCCTTGCTGGACAGCCGTTGGGAGCTGGCCAAGGACTCCAAGCTGGGCCTGTTCCAGCTGCGCGCCTACAAACCGGTGTATCTGCTGCCCGCCTTCTGGAGCAGCAAGCCAAACGAAATGCCGCATTCGCCCAACCCAAACAACACCGTCACCCAGGCCGAGGAACTGGAAAGCACCGAGCTGAAGTTCCAGCTCAGCTTCAAGACCAAGGTCACCGAGAACCTGTTTGGCGACAACGGTGACATCTGGGTCGGTTATACCCAGAGCTCGCGCTGGCAGGCCTATAACAGTGAGCTGTCGCGCCCGTTCCGCGAGACCAACTACGAACCGGAAGTGATGCTGACCTTCCGCAACGGCTACTCGCTGTTCGGCTGGAACGGGCGCATGACCGGCATCAGCCTCAATCACCAATCCAATGGCCGCAGCGACCCACTTTCACGCAGCTGGAACCGGGTGGTGATGAACGTCGGCCTGGACCGTGAGAACTGGGCCATCATGCTGCGCCCCTGGTACCGCATTCCGGAAGGTCGCCGCGACGACAACAACCCGGACATCGAGGACTACATGGGCCGTGGCGACGCCACCCTGGTCTACAACCGCAACGGGCACGAGCTGGCCATCACCGGCCGCCACTCACTGCGCAGCGGCGACCGTGCGCATGGTTCGTTGCAGGTGGATTACGGCTTCCCGATCAACAAGCTGCTGCGTGGCCATGTGCAGGTGTTTGATGGCTACGGCGAGAGCATGATCGACTACAACCACCGGGCGACCTACATCGGCCTGGGCGTGTCGCTGCTGGAGTGGTTCTAAGCAATGAAAGCGACCATCTGGCACAACAGCCGCTGTTCCAACTCACGCGGCGCACTGGCGCTGTTGCAGGAGGCCGGTGTCGACGTCGAGGTAATCAACTACCTCGACCACCCACCTTCGCCCGCACAGCTGCGCACGCTGCTGGACGCCATGGGCATACCGGCCCGCGACCTGCTGCGCAGCAAGGAAGCGGCCTACGCCGAGCTGGGATTGGCCGCCAAACTCGATGACCAGGCCGCACTGATCGAGGCCATGAGCCAGCACCCGACCCTGATCAACCGCCCCATCGTGCGTACTGCCAAGGGCACCGCCTTGTGCCGCCCGCCGGAGACCGTGCTCAGCCTGATCGGCTGAGCCACGCTATCTGCAGCGCCAGCTCTGGCGCCGCAGTGGCGTGCGCCAGTCAGGCTCAGTTGTGCTTGGCGCTGGCCTGGACGATGGCGTCGTAGAGCTCTTCGAAGCTTTGCCTGGGCTGGAACAATTCGCCATTGATGAAAAAAGCCGGCGTGCCGGTGACGCCGCTGCGCATGCCACTTTCGATATCACGCTGGATGCGCAGCAGATTGTTGTTGTCATCCATTGCTGCGGCCAAGCCTTCTTCGGGCAAGCCCAACTCACGCATCAACTCGCGGTAGACCACCTCGCCCAGCTGCTGCTGGCTGCGGAACAAGGCGTCATGCGCCTCCCAGAATTTACCGTGAGCGGCGGCGTACTCGGCGGTGATAGCCGCAGGCAACGCCTGTGGGTGCGCCTGCACCAGCGGGAAGTTACGGAACACCAAGCACAGCCCACCGCCAAAGCGCTGCTGCAGGCGCTTGACCAAAGAGAACGCCTCGCCGCAATACGGGCACTGGTAGTCCGCGTATTCAACCAATACGACTGCAGCATCCAGATTGCCCTGGATGTGATCAGCTGCGCTCACCGGAACCGTCAATCCACTCATCCATCCACCCCAGATCATTCCCGGAAAGGCCACGTTACAAGCACATGGCGCGCCCGTGCCTGATGCAGATCAAGCTACCGGCATACGTGCACAGCCAGCGTGAAGCAGGCCGCCCCAGGCTCCCTTACCACTTCCCCCGTTCAGCAGACACGGGCAGAATCGTCCGATCAAAGACAGGAAGTCCGCAATGACCCGTACCCGCCGCTCATTCTTTGCCTACGGCTCCGCGTTACTCGGCGTATTGAGCCTGCTGGCGGTAGCCTGCTTCCATTTCCCCGAACTGCTGACCAGCCGCGAGTTCCGAGCGGTCTACAACGAGCAGTTTGCCCGCCATCTACTGCTGGTTGGCTTGGCTGCGGCTTTCATCATGGGCACGGTTGCGATCTTGCGCGATCGCAACAAGCGTATCGCCACCCTGGGCGTGGGCACGGCAACCGTGGCGGTACTGCTGGGCGGCACCAACGTGCAGTTCGATGCCATCGGCAAGACCCCTTACTCGCTGGGCCTGGATTGGTTCGTGCTGTCGCTGTTTTTCTCGGCACTGGTGTTCGTGCCGCTGGAGCGCTATCTCGGCAAACGCGAGCTGTCGCCGTTACGTCCCGGCTGGCGCACTGATGTGGCGTATTTCTTCATGAGCCATGTGCTTGTGCAGTTCATCCTCATTCTGGTCACCGCCTCCACTTCGACCATCGCCGGGCTGGCAGCTTTCCCCTCCTTGAAGGCGGCGATCCAGTCATTACCGGTGTGGGCACAGTTCCTGATCGCGGTCTTTGTCGCCGACATGGCCCAGGCCCTGCTGCACCGCGCCTATCACAACATTCCCTGGCTCTGGCGCTTCCACGCCGTGCACCACTCCAGCCGGCACATGGACTGGCTGGCCGGCTCGCGGGTGCATTTTGTCGAGATCGTACTGACCCGCAGTGCAGTACTTCTGCCGCTGCTGATCCTCGGCTTCTCGACTTCGGCGGTGAATGCCTACGTGATCCTGGTCGGCCTGCAGGCGGTGCTGGCACATGCCAATCTCGGCATCCGCTTCGGTTGGCTGGAATACCTGCTGGTACTGCCGCGCTACCACCACTGGCACCACGCCCGGCAGCAGGAGTATGTGGACGTCAATTACGCCATCCATCTGCCGCTGGTAGACATGTTGATGGGCACCTTCAAGCTACCGCGCGATCAAGCCCAATGGCCGCAGGAATATGGCGTCATGAAGCTGGAGACTGTTCCGAACGGCATCATCAAGCAACACCTGATGCCGTTCCAAGGCGGTCGCAAGTTCGACGATCATGTGGATTGAGCGATCCGAGCTTTTGCTCCTGTGGGAGCGGCGTCAGCCGCGAAGCCACAAATGTCTACGCTTCATCCTGCATACCACCGCCCACTCACCACCAATCATCAATCCCCTCGCGCCGATAAACCTCTGCAAACGCCGGCCGCGCCTTCATCCGCGCCGCATGCGCAGCAAGCACCGGCCAGCTGTCTGTAGGACGCGGCATGTTGCGGCTCCAGCGCATCAACATCGTCAACACGAAATCGACGACGCTAAGCTGGTCGCCCAGAACGTAAGGGCCCTGCGCAGCCAAGTGATCAGCCATCTGCTGCCAGGCTGCCTCCAACTGCACTCTGGCACGCACTTTCACCTCCTCCGCATTCGATTCTCCCGCCGGCTCCTGCGGATAGAACCAGGCGCGGTAGGCCGGCATCAAGGTGTAGACGCAGAAGCACATCCAACGGTAGTAGTCGCCGCGCGCCGCCGTACCAGGCGCAGGTGCCAAGCCTTCCTGCGGATGCAGATCGGCCAGCTGCATGGCAATGGCGGCGGACTCGGTCAGCACCTGTCCATCGATGATCAGCGCGGGCACACGACCGGCGGGATTGATCGCCAGGAACTCCGCTGACTTCTGCTCGCCGCGTTCAAAGCCCAGCTGGCGCAGTTCGTGCTCGATACCGAGCTCTAGCAAGAGCCAATGCACCACCAACGAAGCAGTACTTTGCGATCCGTACAGAACGACTGACATGCGCTGAATTCCCAGCAGGAGGAAGCGCATTCTAACCGCGTACAGATGCAGCATTTGTAGGAGCGGCGTAAGCCGCGAAGCTGGTGAAGCTACCGTCGCGGCAGAAACCATGGCCCATAGCAGCGCCCCCAATCCAGCCCTTGCCTACGGCAAAGGCCAGCACCAGAGTGGGAGCTAAGAGCGGTTTGATAGGTCACCGGGAATTCCCTCTGCCGAGCATGGCTCGGTACTACCGATTGATGACTCATCGGGAAAGCCTCTGCCGAGCATGGCTCGGCACTACCGATTGGTGACTCATCGGGAAAGCCTCTGCCGAGCATGGCTCGGCACTACCGATTGATGACTCACCGGGAAAGCCTCTGCCGAGCATGGCTCGGCACTACCGATTGATGACTCACCGGGAAAGCCTCTGCCGAGCATGGCTCGACACTACAGGTTCGGTCAGTTGCAGCTGTTCATGCAGCTGTTCAATCGTTCGCCGCACACCGCGGCGACTGACCGGTTCTGGCAGAACGCCTGTGAGGTCTGGCAGGAACCGCGCAGTTCCGGGTTGGTGATCTTGTCGCATTGGTTGCTGCGGTTCGCTTCACCGCAGTCGCCGTAGCTGCTCGGGGTGGCGTTGCAGCGCTGATAGCTATTCTGGCAATAGTTCACGCACGCTGCTGGGTCATTGCGTGGTGCGTTACCCCAACCTCCGCCATCGCTCGCGCAAGCTGCAAGCAACGACAACATCACTGATACAACCATCCATTGGAACCTGCGCATCGAACAATCCCTGAAAACGACGACGGCCCGAGCATAGCCCGAGCCGTCGTGGCAGTACCAATAACTACAGTGAATTACTCG
This sequence comes from Stenotrophomonas sp. STEN030, assembly GCF_056759995.1. NCBI lineage: Bacteria > Pseudomonadati > Pseudomonadota > Gammaproteobacteria > Lysobacterales > Lysobacteraceae > Stenotrophomonas > Stenotrophomonas sp. STEN030. Next base: position 10,344 of record NZ_JBRREB010000071.1, read on the forward strand.
ACCACTACCGGAATCTTGCCGATGCGTGCCTGCCATTCGCGCGGACCAGTCTTGTGCACCGACTCGCCGGTGGAATCCACCGCCACGGTCACCGGCATATCCTGCACGGTGAACTCGTAGATGGCTTCCATACCCAGGTCAGCGAAGCCAACCACCTTGGAAGCCTTGATCGCCTTGGAAACCAGGTAGGCCGAGCCACCAACGGCCATCAGGTAGGCCGACTTGTTGTCACGGATCGCCTCGATCGCAGCCGGGCCGCGCTCGGCCTTGCCGACCATGCCCAGCAGGCCGGTCTTCTCCAGGATCTGGCGAGTGAACTTGTCCATGCGGGTTGCGGTGGTCGGGCCAGCCGGGCCCACCACTTCGTCACGCACCGGATCAACCGGGCCGACGTAATAGATGAAGCGACCCTTCAGGTCCACCGGCAGCTGCTCACCCTTGTTGAGCATCTCGACCATGCGCTTGTGCGCGGCGTCGCGGCCGGTCAGCAGCTTGCCATTGAGCAGCAGGGTCTGGCCCGGCTTCCATGCAGCCACTTCTTCCGGGGTGATGTTGTCCAGGTCGACGCGGGTGCCCTTGGAGGAGTCGTAGGTCAGCTTCGGCCAGTCTTCCAGCGACGGCGGGTCCAGCATCACCGGGCCACTGCCGTCCAGGGTGAAGTGCGCGTGGCGGGTAGCGGCGCAGTTCGGGATCATCGCGATGGGCAGGTTGGCGGCATGGGTCGGGAAATCCTTGACCTTGATGTCGAGCACCGTGGTCAGGCCGCCCAGGCCCTGTGCGCCGATACCCAGCGCATTGACCTTCTCGTACAACTCCAGGCGCAGCTCTTCGGCACGGTTGGAGGCGCCACGGGCCTGCAGATCGGTGATGTCGATCGGCTCCATCAGCGACTCCTTGGCCAGCAGCATCGCCTTCTCGGCGGTGCCGCCAATGCCGATGCCAAGCATGCCCGGCGGGCACCAGCCAGCGCCCATGGTCGGCACAGTCTTGAGCACCCAATCGACGATCGAATCGGACGGATTGAGCATGGCGAACTTGCTCTTGGCCTCCGAACCACCACCCTTGGCTGCGACGATCACGTCGACCGTATTGCCCGGCACGACCTTTACGTTGACTACACCCGGGGTGTTGTCCTTGGTATTGGTGCGCTTGCCGGCCGGATCAGCCAGCACCGAAGCGCGCAGCTTGTTGTCCGGATAGGCGTAGGCGCGACGGATGCCCTCATTGGCCATGTCTTCGACGCCCATGGTGGCGTCGTCCCAGCGCACGTTCATGCCGATTTCCAGGAACACGGTGACGATGCCGGTGTCCTGGCAGATCGGGCGGTGGCCTTCGGCGCACATGCGCGAGTTGATCAGGATCTGCGCAATGGCCTCTTTGGCCGCCGGCGACTCTTCGCGCTCATAGGCGGCGGAGAGGTTCTTGATGTAGTCGACCGGGTGGTAGTACGAGATGTACTGCAGTGCGTCGGCGACGGACTGGATGAGGTCTTCCTGCTTGATCGATGTCACGGGCTTGCTCGCTTGCTGAAGGCTGGCGGGGGTTCAGCCCACCATTTTACGCCTTGGCGCGGCGTAGTGCTGCCCGTGGCTGTTTGTAGGAGCGGCGTGAGCCGCGAAGCCGGGGAACGGACAGATCTTCAGCTTCGCGGCTGACGCCGCTCCCACAACCGCAACCACGCCCTGCCTTGTTCAGGCAAAGTGGCGCTGTCACGCCAGCCCGCCCTGCGTCGTCCTGCCCGTATGAACCCCGAATCCATCTTCCAGAACCACCGCCCGCGCCTGCTGGCCTTGGCCTATCGCATGCTCGGCAGTCGTGCGGACGCCGAGGACGTGCTGCAGGACGCCTGGCTGCGCTGGGCTAGCGCCGACACCACAGACATCCGCGACGCTGAAGCCTGGCTGGTCACCGCCACCACCCGACTCAGCCTTGACCGCCTGCGCGCAGCCAAGCGCGAGCGCCAGCGCTACGTGGGCCCATGGCTGCCGGAACCTTTGCAGGTCGAACTGGCAGCGGACACCGAAGCGGACCCGGCGCAGATCCACGCCGTCGCCAATGAGGTCTCCTTCGCCTTCCTGACTTTGCTGGAGCAGCTGAGCCCGGACGAACGCGCGGCCTTCCTGCTGAAGGAGGCTTTCGACCACGACTACCGCCAGATCGGCAGCCTGCTCGGCCACAGCGAAGCCAACTGCCGGCAGCTGGTGCGCCGCGCCAAACAGCGGCTACAGGCGGGTGCACCACGCTTCCAGCCAGCCCCGGCACAGCATCGGCAGCTGCTGCAGCGCTTCATGGAAGCAGCGCAACGCGGCGACAGCCCGGCCATCCAGGCACTGCTGCATGCCAATGCAACGCAACTCTCCGATGGCGGCGGCATCGTCACCGCGGCTATCCGTCCGCTGCTGGGCGCCGAGCGCATCGGTCGCCTGTACTGGGCGATTGCCCGCCGCGGCGCCGCCCTGCCCGCGCAGCTTGGCTACGTCAACGGCGAGCCGGCGATCCTGCGCTTTGCCGACGGTAAGCTGGCTTCCTTCACCACCATCGAAGTGGTGGATGGGCGCATCTCCGCCCTGTACAGCATGCTCAATCCGGAAAAGTTGCCGCTGCTTGTCACGACCGACAGCGCTGGCTCGTCCTTGTAACGAAAGACGGCCGTGGTGGCCGCCTGGAGAAACCTGATGTCCGCAACTACCTTCCCCCGCGTGCCCTATGCCCGCCTGGCCGCCGACGCCTTCAAGGGCCTGCTGGCCACCAGCAAGGCCGTCCATGACAGCTCGATCGAACAGGAACTGCAGGAGCTGGTGTTCCTGCGCGTATCGCAGATCAACGGCTGCGGCTATTGCATGGACATGCACGCCACCGCCCTGCGCAAGGCAGGCATCGAGCCACGCAAGCTCGACACCCTGCCAGCGTGGCACGAGAGCCGCTTCTTCGATGAGCGCGAGCGCGCTGCCTTGGGCTGGGCCGAGGCCATGACCCGGCTGCCGGACGGCGCGCCCTCCCAGGCTGCTTTCGACGCATTGAGGCCGCATTTCGATGACAAGGGCATCAGCGATCTCAGCATGGCGGTGGCGGTGATCAACGCCTGGAACCGCCTGGGCGCGAGCCTGCTGCCGCCGCTGCCCTGAGCAACCCAGCAGTTGAAGGCCAGCACTCCCAGACCGGACTGATGGCCGCAGCCCGCGCCACACCGCACAATACGGCGCATGGGAACTCTCGTACTGATCCTCGACCTTATTGGCACCTTCGTCTTCGCCCTGTCCGGGGCGACGATGGGGGTGCGTCGGCGGCTGGATATTTTCGGCGTACTGGTGCTGTCGTTCGCGGCGGCACTGGCCGGCGGCATCACCCGCGACCTGCTGATCGGCGCCACTCCGGTGGCAGCTATCAGCGACTGGCGTTATCCGGCCATCACCCTGGCCGCTGGCATCGTTACCTTCTTCTGGGCACCGCTGATCGAGCGCATGCAGTATCCGGTGCGCATGTTCGATGCGATGGGGCTGGCCTTGTTTGCCGTGGCCGGTACGCAGAAGGCATTGGCCTATGGGATTGATCCGCCGATGGCGGCTGCGCTGGGCATGTTGACCGGCATTGGCGGCGGCATTGCCCGTGATGTGTTGTTGGCGCAAGTACCGCTGGTGCTGCAGGCCGAGTTGTATGCGGTTGCTGCGTTGGCTGGTGCTGCGGTGGTTGCTGTGGGCTACTGGCTGGGTTTGCCGCCATTGCCTTGTGCATTGGTTGGCGCCGGGCTGTGCTTTGGTTTGCGGATGATGGCAATGCATTTTGGTTGGCATCTGCCAGTGGCGTTGCAGTCGTCTGAACCGCCGCCACCGGAAGGGCCGCGTAGTTGAGGTAGAGGATTGGCTGTTGGCGCCTGCCTTTTGCCTTTTGCCTCCCGCTCTTTTGCCGTCATTTCCGCGAAGGCGGGAATCGCTCCTGCATTTGAATTTGCCGTTGCCGTTGCACTTTCCTACCGGTCCCCGCCCATTGCCGGGATAAAAGCAGAGCAAGAGCGATTCCCGCCTTCGCGGGAATGACGGCACAAGCAGGAGCACGAGCCAAAGCCAAAGCCGAAGCCAAAACCAAAACCAAAACACCCCTCCCCGGCCCTCCCCTTGCCTTCGGCAAAGGGAGGGAGAGAAGCCAAGCCCCCCGGTAACGCCAAACTCACACTGCATCGGCGATCTTGGGAGTCCCGCTTCAACAGGACCCAACCATGTCCGCAGAACGCTCCGACACCCTGATCGGCGATGACGTCGTCCGTACCCTCGGCCAGCAAGCCCAGACGTCGCAGGTACTGGCCCAGGTAAAGGACGGTCAGGTGACCCTCTCCGGCGATGTTCCCAGCGCCGAGGTCAAGCACAAGGTCGAGGCCGTTGTCGCTGCCATTGAAGGCGTGCGCAAGGTAACCAACCACCTCCATGTCGACAGCGGCAAGCGTTCCTTCGGTGTACCCGGCGAAGCCGTGCGCGACAACCCCGACGGCCGCGATGATGCGCAGATGGGCGATATCGATCTGGGCAAGGACGGTTGAATACGCCAATACACCGGGGCCAACGCATTTGCGGGTAACCTGAACCCGCATTTCGCCGCTTGAGTCACCCATGCCCCACCCCGAGCCCGCTCCCGCCAAGAAACCCAGCTTCCGCGAGCGCGTGGACGCCATGCGCAACCTGCCGCCGTTCCTGCGGCAGGTGTGGCAGACCAGCCGCTGGCTGACCATTACCAGCCTCGGCCTGCGCCTGATCCGCGCACTGATGCCAGTGGCGATGCTGTACGTGGGCAAGCTGATCATCGATGAAGCGGTACGCCTTGCTGGCGCCGGTCCGATGCCGCCGCTGGGCGAAGCGTTCTCCAGCGGTCACCTCAATACTTTGCTTGAACTGCTGTTGCTGGAACTGGCCATCGCCATTGGCTCGGATCTGCTCGGCCGGCTTATCAACTACGCCGATTCGCTGCTCTCCGAGCTGTTCACCAACGCCACCAGCGTGCGCCTGATGGAACACGCGGCCGAGCTCGACCTGGAAGACTTCGAAGACCCCGACCTGCAGGACAAACTGGACCGCGCCCGTCGCCAGACCATGGGCCGCATGAGCCTGATGAGTCAGCTGTTCGGCCAGGTGCAGGACACCATCACCGTCATCAGTTTCGCCGCAGGCTTGATCGTCTACGCACCGTGGCTGATCGTGCTGCTGGCGATTGCCTTGATCCCGGCCTTCATCGGCGAGTCGCACTTCAATACGCTGGGCTATTCGCTCAACTTCAGCTGGACCCCCGAGCGCCGCCAGCTCGACTACCTGCGCCAGGTCGGCGCCAGCGTGGAAACGGCCAAGGAGGTGAAGATATTCAACCTCAACCGTTTCCTGATCGACCGCTACAAGCTGCTGGCCGAGCGCTTCTACAAGGCCAACCGTGCGCTGGCACGCAAGCGCGCGATCTGGGGCACGCTACTGGCCGCGCTTGGCACGCTGGGCTATTACGCTGCCTATGGCTATATCGCCTGGCGCACCATCCGCGGTGACTTCAGCATCGGCGACCTGACCTTCCTGTCCGGCAGCTTCCTGCGCCTGCGCCAATTGCTGGAGGGCCTGCTTACCGGCTTCTCACAGGTCGCCGGGCAGGCGCTGTACCTGGATGACCTGTTCTCGTTCTATGCCATCGAACCAGAGATCCGTTCGCGCCCGGATGCCATCGCCATACCGCGGCCGATCCGCGAAGGCTTTGTGTTCGACAACGTAGGTTTCCGCTACCCCGATGCTGAGCGCTGGGCCGTTCGCAACCTCAGCTTCCACCTGCAGGCGGGTGAAGTGATTGCCTTGGTTGGCGAGAACGGCGCCGGCAAAACCACCCTGGTCAAGCTGCTGGCACGCCTATACGACCCGGACGAAGGCCGCATCCTGCTCGATGGCCGCGACCTGCGTGATTACGACCTCGACGACCTGCGCGCCAACATGGGCGTGATCTTCCAGGACTTCGTGCGTTATCACCTGTCCGCTGGCGAGAACATCGGGGTAGGCCTGGTCGAGTCGATGTACGACAAGGACCGCATCCAGAATGCAGCACGACGCGCACTGGCCGATGAAGTGATCGACGCCCTGCCTGCTGGCTACGACCAGCTAATCGGCCGCCGCTTCAAGACCGGCGTAGACCTGTCTGGCGGCCAATGGCAGAAGATCGCAATCGCCCGCGCCTATATGCGCGACGCGCAGGTGATGATCCTCGACGAACCGACTGCCGCACTGGACGCGCGTGCCGAGTTCGAGGTGTTCCAGCGCTTCAAGGAGCTCTCGGACAACCGCACAGCCGTGCTGATCTCGCACCGCTTTTCTTCGGTACGCATGGCCGACCGAATCCTGGTGCTGGCCGACGGCCGCATCGAGGCCAGCGGCACCCATGAGGAATTAATGGTTGAAGGTGGCCGCTATGCGGAGCTGTTCGAGCTGCAGGCAGCGGGCTACAGGTGAGCAACTGTAGTGCCGAGCCATGCTCGGCAGAGGCTTTACCGGCAAAGGCCAAAGCTGCCCTCACCCCAACCCCTCTCCCGCAAGCGGGAGAGGGGCTAAAGCGCAGTGCCGAGCCATGCTCGGCAGGGGCTTTACCGGTAGAGCCCCTGCTGAGC
>NZ_JBRREB010000072.1:0-16714 GCF_056759995.1 Stenotrophomonas sp. STEN030
GTTTTTTGCCTGCAAAATGCCGGTGCTTGTGCCGGGGTTTTTGTTGGCCTGGGCAAGTATTACAGGTCGTTTGTTGGGCGGGGGGCCCTCCGGGAAGCCGATAGCTTCGCGGCCCACAGAGCGGCGATCATCCGCTGCAACCAGCTTCGCAACTCTGCTCACTCCCTTTGCCACAGGCGGAGGGGGATCTGCGCTGTTGGCTCGCCAGCTTCGCGGCTTACGCCGCTCCTACAAATGCTGCCGCCGGTCAGTGCGAACGACGTACCGTCAGTTCGGCCAAGGCCGACAATGCCGCTGCGCGCTGACCGAACGGAATCAGTGCCGCCTGCATAGCCGTTGCCAGCTCGGCCAGGGTGGCCTTGGCGCCGTCCATGCCCAGCAATGAGGGGAAGGTCGACTTGTCCTGGGCCTGGTCCTTGCCCGCTGTCTTGCCCAGCTGCTCGGAGGTGGCCTCGACATCGAGGATGTCGTCGCGGACCTGGAACGCCAGGCCTAGCGTTTCGGCAAAGCTGTCCAGCTGTGCAAGCTGGGCGTCACTGGCCTCTCCGCACAACGCGCCCATGCGCACCGCTGCGCGGATCAGCGCGCCGGTCTTCAGCGAATGCATGTGCTTGAGATCGTCCAACGCCTGCTGTTGACCGGTGGCGTCGATGTCCAGCGCCTGCCCGCCGCACATGCCGGCAGCGCCGGAGGCGCTGGCAAGGGTCTGCACGCAGTTCAGCGCCAGGGTCGGCGGCATCCATCCGCCAGCCAGGATTTCAAAGGCACGGGTCTGCAAGGCGTCACCGGCGAGGATGGCGGTGGCCTCGTCAAAGGCGATATGGGTGGTCGGGCGTCCGCGACGCAGCGCGTCGTCGTCCATCGCCGGCAAGTCGTCATGTACCAGCGAATAAGCGTGGATGAATTCGACCGCAACCGCGGCCGCATCCAGGCGTGCCTCGTCGGCGCCGAACAGATAGCCGGTGGCGTAGACCAGCATCGGTCGCATCCGCTTGCCGCCGCCAAGTGCTGCATAGCGCATGGCCTGGTGCAGGCGTTGCGGGGCAAGCTCCGGGTCGGGCAGGGCGTCTTGCAGCTGTTCTTCGGTGCGTTCCAGCCAGCGGGTGAGTAGAGCGTCAGTCTTCATTGCCGTTGTTTTCAAAGGGCTCGGATTTCTCTGGTTGGGCCGGGTCGGTAACCAGGCGTACGCGCAGTTCGGCCTGCTCCAGCGCCTGCTGGCACTGGCGGTACAGACCTACGCCGCGTTCGTAAGCGGTCAGCGACTGGTCCAGACTCAGGTCGCCGGCTTCCATCTTCTCTACCAGCTGTTCCAGCTCTTCAAGCGATTGCTCGAAGTGGGCCACCGGTGAGGTTTCATTGGGGGACTTCTTTGCCATGGCGCAAGTGTGAGCGGCCAGCGGGAAAGGGTCAATTCACCGGATCTGGCAATTGCCATTCAATTGCCGCATCGCGGGCCTGCAACCATGCCTGCAGCGGGGCCGAAATGACCCGGTCTGCCGCTGCCAGCACAGTAGCGCCAGCGCATAGCAGCGGCAGCTGCGCACGCAACCATGGCGGTACGTCCGCCTGCTGCAGGCAGTGTTTGAGCTGGTGGCTGTGGCTGCGCCCGGGCAACTGGATGCGTTCGCCACCGTGACGTTGGCGCAGTTGCAGCGGTTCATCGAAAGCGTCTACGCCGTGCAGCAGTAATTTGCCGCCGTCGGGTAGATCCACTGGTTCAGCGCCGTCCCATTCGCGTGTCCAGCCCTCGGGCCAGGGCTTGATCAAGGGCACTGCGTGCAGCTGGTCACGCCAGCGCACGATACGGGCCTGCTGCCAACGGAACTCGGCCTGCTGGTCTTGGCCGGCGACCAGCAGCTGTTGCTGGATCGTCAGAACGCCGTTGGCAGGTAGTGCAGGCAGCCCTTGCTGGGTCACCCACAAGCGCAGTACGCGGGATTGTTGTGGGGTTGGGAGTTGGCTGAGCTCGGTGAGCTGCAGCGCGCGCTCTGCGCACAGGCAGTGCTGTAGCAAGGTTGCATCATTCTCGTGCAACAGCGCCGCTGCCTGCGCCGCGAGCTCGGCACTGCGAGCCATCGCTGCTGAGGCGTGCGGCCAACGCTGGCGCAGCAGTGGCAGCACCTGCAGGCGCAGGAAATTGCGGTCGAAATCGGCGCTGTCGTTGCTGGGGTCCTCGATCCACTGCAGCTTGTGCTGGCTGGCGTAGGTTTCCAGCGCGCTGCGCGCGACCTGCAGCAACGGGCGCCATAAGGTGTTGGCCCCGAAGCTGCGTCGCGCCCGCATCGCGGCAAGACCATCGACACCGGCGCCGCGCAATGCGCGCAGCAGGAAGGTTTCTGCCTGATCGTCCTGGTGATGGGCCAAGGCCAGCCATTCGCCTTCGTGCAGATGGGCTTTGAATGCTGCATGGCGGGCATCGCGGGCTGCAGCCTCCAGACCTTGGCCCGCGTCGCGCGGAACATCGACATGTACCACCTGTAGCGGAATGTTCCACTGCGCACAAAGCTTGCTGCAATGCTGCTGCCAGTCATCGGCAACTGTCTGCAGGCCATGATGCACGTGCAATGCACGCAGGCTGCCTGGCTGGCGACCGGGAGCATGGGCGAGCAGGTGCAGCAGCACGGTGGAATCCAGGCCGCCGCTGAAGCCGACCATCACCGGGATGTCGGTTGCGGGCTGCAACAGGGAAGAGGAAAGCGGGTTCATGACCGCGCCGAGTATCGGCGGCAGCGGCGATGGCTGCAATTGTGGGTGACGAGTTTGTAGGAGCGGCGTCAGCCGCGAAGCAGATGGACCATCCGATTGCAGGCTGGCTGGCGATTCCATTGATACCAGCTTCGCGGCTGACGCCGCTCCCACAAATCCGAAGGGAGTTCGGCGGTCATGGGCTGGCCGCCCTTGTAGAGCGGAGCCATGCTCCGCTGGGGGGCGTTACCGGTAGGGCCCCTGCCGAGCATGGCTCGGCACTACGCTGGTCTCATGTTGGGGCACGCCTGCAATTTTGTGGGAGCGGCGTAAGCCGCGAAGCAGGCGGTTCTTCAGATTGCGGGCTGGCTGGTGATTTCATTGTTGCCGGCTTCGCGGCTTATGCCGCTCCCACAAACCGGTACAAAACCCGTACACAACGCGGGTCAGGGCAGGATCTTGCCTTCGCGATCGATGCGGTAATGCTTGCCGCCTTCGACGGCGGTGTGGCCGGCGGGGTCTGGTTTGCCTGGCGCGCAGCCCTGGCAGACTTCGGCAATGCCATCCTTGAATGGCCAGCCCCAATCGAAACGGGCGGCGAAAGCAGGCTGCAGTTGGCGGTCGTAGTAGCCGATCTGTCCATCGACCATGGATCGGGTCAGACCTTCCTCGAAGTAATCCGGGCCGTTGTCGTAGGTGATCACCGGCAGATGGCGGCCGTCGCGGCGCAGGTAGTAATGCTGCTTGCCGGCAATGACCGAGGTCAGCCCATCGGCATCGTAGCCAAGCTGCGCCAGCGCCGTTTCGGTGACGATCAGCGTGCCATCACCGGTCCGCTTGCAGCCGTCCAGAATCTTGAACGTATCGGTGTCCATCCGGTAGCAAGCCTCATCGGCCAGTGCGATTGCTGGCACCGTGGCCAGTGACAGCAATGCTGCCACTGGCCATCCGGCAGTGTGCCGGATACGGCTCACTGCGCCTTGCGCTCGAACTTGACCGGCTGCGGCAGTTCGACCGGTACGCCCTGCGCGTCGCAGGTGCCCAGTGCGCACAGGCGCTCACGCAGGCGCGGGGTGGACTGCACGATCAGGTGGTAGATGGTGTTCTGCTCCATCGTGCCACGCACCGCCTTGCTGCCCGGGCCGCGTGCCCAGATACCGACATCTTCGCCACCATGCGACTCGCTCTTGGACGGCACCAGCGCTTCCTGCATGTAGTCCGGGTGCTCGGTGTCGACGTGGGTCAGGTCGGGGCGGCCGTTGGCGGTCTCGAAGCTGCTCGGCGAATGCGGGAAGCGCTTCGGGCCGGCCGCTTGCTGGTTGCTGGCGCCGGTATAGCCCGGGCCGTTTGCATAGCTCAGCGTGGTGTAGGGCATGCCCATGCCGTCGCGGGCGAGGTCCAGTGCGCCCATGCCGTCTTCGCCGCCCTTGTCCTTGACCTTGCCGAGGATGGCGTTGCCGCGCGCCGGGTAACCGACGAAGTTGAGCGTATGCGAGTGGTCGGCGGTGACGATGATCAAGGTATCTTCGGCCGAAGTGGCGTCAACGGCAGCCTTGACCGCGTCGGACATGGCGATGGTGTCACCGAGTGCACGGGCCGCGTTGCCGCTGTGGTTGGCGTGATCAATGCGCGCGCCTTCGACCATCAGCACGAAGCCTTCCTGGTGCTTGGACAGGTTGGCGATGGCGGCGCGGGTCAGTTCGGCCAGCGAGGGCTCACCGGCGCGGTCCTTGGGGCGGTCCTGCTCGTATTGCATGTGATCCGGCTCGAACAGGCCGAGCAGGGCCGGCGCATTGGCGGCGGCCTTGAGTTGGTCTGCATTCCAGACGTAGGCACCCTGCGGGTGTTTGGCCTGCCATTCGGCGACCAGATTGCGGCCATCCAGGCGCAGGCCGACCTTGTCAGCGTATTCCGGGTCCTGCTCGTTGATGGTGGTGAACTGGCCGCGACCGCCGCCCAGTGCGACCAGCGGGCCTTGGCCGTAGCGCGCGGTGGAAATCAGCTGTTGGGCGATGTCCACGCAACCTGCTGCCTTGGCGGCTTCCGGCACGTCGGTGTCGTTTTCCCAGTTGCGCTCGGGCGAGTGCGCGTAGGTTGCTGCCGGGGTGGCGTGGGTCAGGCGTGCGGTGGAGACGATGCCGGTGGCCATGCCAGCGCTGTCGGCCAGCTGTAGCCAGGTCAGCAGGCCCTTGGGCAGGCTGTCGGCGCAGTTGTTGCGGCTGCCGGCGCTGACGCCGATGGCACCCATGTGGCTCTTCACGCCGGTGGTGATGGCGGTCATGGTGCCGGCCGAATCGGGGGTCTGCGAGTCGGTGTTATAGGTCTTGCTGAACGCGGTACCGGGGAAGCGCTCCCAGGACAGCAGGTTTTCTTCACCCGGCTGGCCCCGGCGCTGGCCTTCGAGGATGCGTGCGGCGGCCACGGTGGTCAGGCTCATGCCATCGCCCAGGAACAGGATCACGTTCTTGGCCTTGCCGGCCATGGCGCCATTACCGGCAGCGCGAGCGGCACCGTCGCGATACCACCATTGCGGCGTTTCCCCGTCCGGGCGGGTGATCTGGGGGACGTCAACGCTGACTGCGTTGGTCGGGCCGGACTGCTGGCCGGTGCTGGCGCAGGCGCCAAGCAGCAGGGTGGACAGGGCGGCGGACAGGAAACTGGCTTTGTGCATCGTGGTTGTTACCGCTGGATGAATACAGGCCGCCATTATGGTCAAGCGTGGAAGGCATGCATATGACACGCAGCTTTTCTGTGTGGGCATCGTGCTGGCTGAGGCCTTGCGCTATCGTGGGAACCTTCGATTTGTTCTCCGGATTGACGATATGAATGTGGTTTCTGCCTGGCTGCGGATCCCCTTCTGGCAGCGGGTGGTCGGCGGCTTCGTGCTGGGCGCGCTGGCTGGTTGGGCGCTGGGACCGGCGGCCGAGACCTTCTTTGGCCCGCTGGGTGAGCTCTACGTCACCTTGATCAAGATGATCGCGGTGCCGCTGGTGTTCTTCGCGGTGATCAATGCGATCGGCTCGCTGCACGGGCAGAAGTCGGTGGCCGCGCTGAGCGGCCGCACTTTCCTGTGGTTCGTCATCACCGCCGCGCTGGCGGTGGGCATCGGCCTGCTGGTGGGTACGGTGATGCAGCCAGGTACCGGTGGCCTGAAGCTGGCGGTTGATACGGCCTACACGCCGCGCGACGTGCCCTCGATCGCCAAGGTGCTGATGGATGTGGTGCCGTCCAATGTGTTCTACGCGCTGGCCGGCATCGGCACCAAGGCCAATGCGGCTGGCGAACAGGTGTTGGCCGCCGGGCGCGGCTCGATCCTGCCGGTGATCTTCTTTGCCGGCCTGCTCGGCTTTGCGATGGTCAAGCTGGGCGAGAAGGTCAACGAGGCGCGCAAGCTGGTCGGGCAGATGAGCGAGATCATGATCCAGGTGACCCGCTTCGTGCTGGAGATGACACCGCTGGGTACCTTCGGTCTGATCGCCGGGCTGGTCGGCAGCTATGGCTTCGAGAAGCTGCTGCCGCTGGGTAACTTCGTGCTGGCGTTGTACGTGGCCTGCGCGCTGCACATCGTCATTGTCTACAGCGGCCTGCTGCTTGCGCATGGCTTGAACCCGTGGAAGTTCTTCCGCGGTGCGGCGCCGGGCATGCAGGTAGCGTTCGTGGCCTCGTCGAGCTTTGCGGCGATGCCGGTGGCGATGCGTTCGATCAGCGACAACCTCGGCGTCAACAAGGATTACGCCTCGTTTGCGGTGCCCTTGGGTGCCAGCATCAAGATGGATGGCTGTGGCGCGATCTACCCCGCCTTGTGTGCGGTGTTCATCGCTCAATACACCGGCGTTCCACTGACGCCGGAACAATACGTGATCGTGCTGATCGCCTCCGTGCTGGGCAGCTTCGGCACCGCCGGTGTGCCAGGTACTGCGGTGGTGATGGCGACGGTGGTGCTGAGCGCGGCCAACCTGCCGCTGGAAGCGATTGGCTACCTGTACGCCATCGACCGCATCCTCGACATGATGCGCACGATGACCAATGTCACCGGGCAGATGGTGGTGCCGGTGATCGTGGCCAAGGAAACCGGCCTGCTTGACCAGCAGGTCTACGACGCGGCGGGCACGCCAGCGATGGGCGCCGGCGCGAGTGGACGCCATCTGGACTAGCGGGCTTGCTGCCGCAAGGGCAGGAATAGGCCAGCGTCACCGCAAAGCCGTTCTCCGAAGTATCTGAGTCACAAAAAAACCGATGCCAGGTCCTGGCATCGGTTTTTTTGTGGGAGCGGCGTAAGCCGCGAACCCCGGAATCCATCGGGTAGCAGAGATACGGGTAACGCAGTGCCCCCGGCTTCGCGGCTAACGCCGCTCCCACAAGCAAAGCAGAGGCCTTGCCGTCCCATCTCATGCCGGGCAGTAGTTGCTTGTAGCAGGTGTAACGAGGGTCTGTAACAACACTGATACAGCGGCGTGAAAGCCACGCCAGGCATGCCTCTTGCGGTTCCAGTGGGGCCGCCATACGCCGGCCTTGGTATCTGTACTGCTGTGACATGGATACACTTGCGCCTGCCTGTTTCAATCATTAACTAATTGTTTTTACTGGCAATAATGGCTTGGCATGGATGCTGCTCTATCACTCGCGTTGGTACGAGTGGACGACGCAATGGACAGCTGGACCCTACATCGTTATGCCGCCCTGATCGGATTGCTGCTGATTGGCACTGTCGCCAGTGAGGCCGCAATGGCTTCGGGTGCACGCCAGGGCGTAAAGGCACAGCCGGGCGAGATTGTGCTGCTGCGTGATGTATCTACTCGACCGGCCTATCGCATGGCACCGCCGGGCATGGCCTTGATTGCGGATCCTTCACCGCGCAAGGAGCTGAGTTCCGCCTTGGGGGTCGGTGGCATGAGTGAGCTCAGTGATGACGACTATGCGGCAATGGGCTCGGGCGTGGCTGGCAGCCAGCTGGCCGGGCACGGCCAGACTACAGTTGAGCGGGTAACCACCGGCATGGTTGGCGGCACCCTGGGGCGCGTTGTCGGTGATGACGGCACGTTGTCCGGAGGCCAGTTGTCACGTGCCATCGGTGGTCCGATGGGGGCTGTGGGTGGTGCGACGCGCGGGATTGGCGACCAGGTGCGTGGCGCCTTGGCACAGTTCCCGCTGGGCCAGCCGGCCGGGCCGGGTGGCAAGTGAACACTTCTTTCGTGCGCAGCGCTGCTGCCTTGCTTGTAGTCGCGCTTTCCGTAACTGGTTACGCGCACGCGCAATCGGGCACCGACAGCTACAACGGGATGTTGTCCTATCTCTCCACCGATACGCGGATTGATGGCGGGGCTTTGGCCGGCGCCAATGGCTCGATCAAGATCAATCAGGCGGCGGGAGATCTCAACCTGCAGGCCAACCTGCACAGCATGGCCAATGGCGAACAGGCATCAGCCAGTGTCAGCAGCCTGCAGCAGCGCCAGTCCAATCTTTTCAATTCACCGATGCAGGCCACGGCCACCATCGGCGGCAATGCGCTGGCTGGTGCCGGTGGTATTGCATCAATCAATCAGGCCAGTGGCGGTGGCAATGCGGAGTTGAACTCCGTCACCGCGACACTGGCCGCACAGGGCATACGCGAGGCAAGTGATGAAGCCATGACTTCATCCGAAGTGCTCGCGTCGGCAGGGGGGCAGTCCACCGTCACCGACCCTCGCGCAACCCGAAGGGTTGGCGTGGAGGCATCCGCGTTGCGCGGATTTGACGGCGTACTGCAACTCAATCAGATCGCGGGATCAGGCAATGCAACGGAGAACAGATTCAGCATCTCCGTGCAGGGCACCCCGTGAGCACAGCTCCATCCACCCGATGCATCAGAAAATCTGAAGAGGGCACCATGAAAGCGATCAAATGGAATGTACTCGCCATGGCGGTTTCCGCGCTGACCCTCAGCGCGGCAGCCAATGCGGCGGATGATCAGAACGCGACCGCGAACATCAATCACCAGCACGCTGTGACTGAGACGCGGACGAATACCAACACCAACACCAACATCAATACCAATGTTGATACCGACATCGATCTGAAGTTGGATGCCGCAGCCCGTCTGCGCTACAACGAAACGCATAACATCACTGACACGCGGAGCAACACCGAGACCACCAGCAGCGTAACCGAGAATGTGCAGAAGACTTCGAACATCTCGGCTGACGAGCGCAAGGAAAAGAACAACCACGGTGTTGATGTGAACCTCGAGAAGGACATTCGTCTGAGCTCGGACGTTAACTTCTCCGGTGATCCGACCATTACCGGCAACATCGATCTGGATTCGGCTGCGATTGCCCTCATCGATAATCGTCAATCGGTATCCAACAACCATGCCCGCAATGGCTTGCTGGACAACACCGCTTCGATCGGCGATGACGTGGGTTCCGATGCTTCGGGCAACCTGGGCTTCAACGTAGCTGCCGGCGACAACAACACGCAGGATAATGCTGCTGCGCTGTCCGCTGCTGATGCGTCCTTCAGCTTCGGCATGGCTGACGCCGAAGTGTTCGTGAACCAGGCCGGCATGAACAACATGACCTGGAACCATGGTGTGACCAATGCAGCTGGTATCGGCGACAACGCCTTCTCCGGCGCAGCTGGCAACATCGGCGTCAACGTGACCTCGGGCAACAACAACGAGCAGAAGAACGCTCTGGCTGCCTCGGTTGCTACCGCCGCCTATGCCACTTCGACCATCAGTTCGAACCAGAGTTCGAGCGGCAACAAGGTCGAGAACAACGGCTACTACGATCGCATGGTCAGCACCGTCAACGTAAGCTTGAGCGGCAAGGTCACTGGCACCACCAAGGGCAGCGGCACCGGTGAGTACGCCGGCACCGGCAACTCCTACCAGAAGACCAACTTCTATCCGGACAACTGGAGTGGCGACACGCATCCGGCCGGCAACCAGACCGGTCACTCTGATTGGGACAACCAGACTCAAGGTGCTGTCGCCAATCCGAACAAACCGGGCGTGGGTGGCATGGCATGGGATACCGATGAGAAGGGCAACCTCAAGTTCAGCGAGATGGGAACTGCTGATCTGACCGCCAGCCTCAGCGGCCAGGTAACCACCGTTAACTGGGTGGCGGTCAATGCGACCAATACCGCCAGTCTGTCGGGCTCGGCGTTCTCCAACGCTTCCGGCAATATCGGTGTGAACGTGTCCTCGGGCACCGGCAATCTGCAGGCCAACAGCCTTGCGCTGGCGGTTGCGCAACCCTCAACCGGTGGTGGCACCCCGCCTAACGGTGGTGGTGAGTGAGTCGTAACCGGATGTGTCATCCATTGGGATGACCCACCTGCTTCGCGTAACAAACCCGGCCATCCGCCAATGACCGGGTTCCGGGAGCCCCCATTCCCCTCCCCCGGGAGGGGGCTCCCACCTTCCGGCGCTCTGGAGGTACTACGCTCATGTTTGCTCGCTCGCTGCTGTTGGCTTGTGCGTTGAGCTTGTCGCCGGGCCTGCTGCACGCAGGCGAGGTGGCATTCAGCAGTGTGTTGCCCAATGGGGCCTTGTACAGCGGCAAGATCGAGAGCATGAAGGAGCGGCGCTTCCGTAACCTGGTGCGGCAGCAGACTGATTACAGCTGCGGTGCCGCGGCGCTGGCGACAATCCTCAAGCACGCGTACCACCTCAACACCGACGAGGCGACGGTGATCGAAGGCATGATGGGTGTGGCCGACCCGGAGTTGGTAAAGCAACGCGGATTTTCGTTGCTGGATATCAAGCGTTACGTGGAATCCCTGGGCATGCGTGGTCGCGGTTATCGGATTGATGAAGAGCGGCTGATGAACCTGCGCGTTCCCAGCCTGGTGTTGATGGATGTACGTGGCTTCCGCCACTTCGTCGTACTCAAACAGATACGTGATGGCATGGCCGAGGTCGCTGATCCGATTCTCGGCAACCGGGTGGTGCCGTTGCCGGAGTTTCTTGAAGCCTGGCCATCGCGCGCGGTATTCGTGGTCATAGGCAGCGACTTCGACCGCAATACGGTGCTGCTGCAACCCAGTGAGAGGCCAAGTGCGCGCGCGCTGTATGCACGCCAAGGGGCCAACCCAATTACCGATGCGGAGCTGGTCGACTTTGGTTTCAGCCATGCCGACCTGTTCTGAAGGAGTGTTGTGATGAGCGCAATCAAGTTCGCCCTGCTGGCTTTGGCGCTGAGTGTCGCGCTGCCGGCGCTTGGCGCGGAAACACCACAAAAGCCGGGCAAGGGCTTGCACGAAATACCCGACCCCGAACTCAATTTGATGCGTGGCCGCTACACCGTGGGTGGCAATGCGGTGGCGTGGTTCGGGGTGACCATGATTTCGACATGGCAAACCTCAACTGGCCAGAGCCTGCAGGGCGCCATGACGCTTGGCATGGACTTCAGCAAAGGTGGCAACGTACCGAAGGTGACGTTCACGCCCATCGTCAGCATCACCGACGCCAACGCACCGTTGCCCGATGCCAGCGGACGCAGTATCGATGGCAGCGGTTTGAACAACGTCGCTGGTGTCAGCCAGAGCGTGCAGATTGCCGGTGACGGTAATCGCGCCAGCAATGTCATGCATCTGAATGTACGCAACGACGGCATTGTGCCGGGTAGTAGCGGCGCGGTAGCGGGCAACGCGACGGCACAGTCGGGTGATGCGAGCGCGGTAGCCATCTTTGACGGCAATGCGGCGCGCTTGCAGCTGACCATCCAGGGGCAGGGCGCGGTGCAACAGTGGCTACGCAGTGGCGGTGTTGGCCAGAGCGTCCAGTTGACCAGCGATGGCCAGTTGGTCAGTAACCGGCTGCAGATTGATCTGGTAAGGGAGTCTATGGCGGGGAATCTGCCGTTGGCCCAGAACGTGGCACAGGCCATCACGCTCAATCGGGGGATTGGCGGGATAGGCGGGCAGTGAGCACGTGCCTGGCGCGTGCATTGGCGAGGTCAACGTAGAGGAACGAGACAATGAAACGACTGGCGATGGCGGCGCTGGTGAGTCTGACTGTTGCTTCACCACAGGTGATGGCGCAGGAGGCGACAACCGGCAGTAAGGATGCAGAGGACGTAAGGGCACTGGTAGCGCAGCTGGAGGCACTCAAGGCCAGCTATGCCCAGGAAGTGCGGCGTCTGCGCGAGTTGGACATGCAGGTGCAGGCAATCCAGGCGCGGGTCAGTGGTAAGACCGCGCAGGTATTGCCGACCCCACAGCTGCCTACAGGAGAGACTGCGGCTGCTCCGGTTGCGGCGACACCGCCCGCAGCGACAGCGCCGGCCGGTGAGGGCTACGCCAGCAGTGCGGCTGAGGCGCAGCAGGCCAAGGAAGCGGCGCGGCGCAGTGTGGATGATGTGAAGCAACAACAATCAGCACTGTTCAATCAAAAGCTGACGTTGGAAAACAGCATCACCTACGCCCGTTATGACCGCAAACAGTTGACCCTCAATGGCTTCCTCGCCCTGGATGCGATCTTCCTCGGCAACATCGCCATCGAGAACGTCGAGTCCGATTCACTTACCTACAACTTTGCGGCGCGCTGGGGCCTCAATCCACGGCTGACCTTGAATCTGGATGTGCCCTACATCGCCCGCAAGACGATTTACCAAAAGGGTGGTGCGGGTGGTTCGGCGGCCGCCATCGCGCAGGAAGAAACCCATGGCACTGGTATTGGCGATGTCACCGTAAGCGCCAATTACAAGCTGTTTGGTGAGCGTGGCTGGCGCCCGGAGACTGTCCTGACCGGCGGTGTTACCGCGCCGACCGGGCGTGAGCCCTATGGCCTGGATTGGAAGGTGATCGAACGCGACGATGATGATTTCATTCGTTTCGCGGTACCGTCCAAGCAGCCAACCGGCAATGGTCTATGGCAGGCGAACATCGGCCTGTCGGCGGTGAAGAGCGCGGACCCGGCAATCCTGTTTGGCAATATTGGTTATGTGCGCTCGTTCAAGCGCAGCTTCGACGACATCGATGCCAATCCGGACACGGTCAATCCCGGTGAGGTGAATCTGGGTAACTCGTTTTACTTCGGTGCCGGCGTGGCGTTTGCGTTCAACGAGCGTACCAGTCTGAGCATTTCCTTCAGCGACCGCATGAGCGCACGTGCCAGCACCCGTTACAAGAACGGCAAGTGGATGAAGGTGATCGGCAGCGACGGTAATGCGGGCACACTCAATCTCGGGGTGACCTATGCGCTGACATCCAAGGCGACCTTTGTCAGCATGCTGGGCATTGGCCTGACTCCGGATGCACCGGATTTCACCTTGGCATTCAAGGTGCCTTACATGCTGTGAGGGTGTTCGCAGGATGAGTTTTGATGAAGGCAGGGGCGCTGCGTTCAGTCGATCAACGCAGCGCTTCCAGCTCCAGATGGTGCTTGCGGCACATCCGGTAAATGGTGACCCGCGAGACCTTCATCAATCGCGCGCAGGCGCTGATGTTGTATTGGCTTTGTTGCAGGCAGGACAGCAGGGTTTCGCGTTCGGCATGACAGCGTGCCTGGCTGAGTTGAGCACCATTGGCGGGTTGGTTGAGCTCCAGATCGGCGCAGCTGATCAACTCGCCTTCGGCGGTGATGGCCGCCCGCTGTACCCGGTTGAGTAGTTCGCGGACATTGCCGGGCCATGGGAAACGGTCCATCGCTTGACGAGCTTCAGTGGTGTAGCCGCGCGCGCGGGTGGGGTGGCGGGTACGGAAGTTGCGCAGAAACTGACGGGAAAGTAGTTCAATATCGCCATCGCGTTTGCGCAGCGGCGGCATCGCCAGACGCAGTACGTTGAGGCGGTAATACAGATCACGACGGAACCGGCCTTCTTCGACCGCGCGTTCAAGATCGACGTGGGTGGCGGCGAGGATGCGCACATCTACCGGGATGGGCTGATTGCTGCCGACCCGCTCGATGGTGCCTTCCTGCAGTACCCGCAGCAGGCTGGTCTGTGCATCCAATGGCAGGTCACCGATTTCATCCAGGAACACGCTGCCGGTATGCGCGGTTTCAAATAGGCCCTGGCGACGGCCGGTGGCACCGGTGAAGGCTCCACGCTCATGGCCGAACAGTTCCGACTGGATCAAGGTCGAAGGAATGGCGCCGCAGTTGATCGCCTGAAAAGGTTTGCCGTTGCGTGGCGATAGACGATGCAATGCATGCGCGGCCACTTCCTTGCCGGTGCCGGTTTCTCCGGTGATCAGGACTGGCAGATCCACCGGCGCGTATTTGCGCAAGGTGGCGCGCATGACCAGCATCACCTCGCTCTCGCCGAGCAGGGTTTCCAGCACATCTTCACTGGCTGGACGTGGCACCTCATTGCTCAGGCCCTGAAGCCCGCGTAGCAGTTCCTTTAGATCCGGCGGGTGCGGGAACTGTTGGCGGCAAGCGGCAAGCAGGGGATGCCGCGGCAGGTTTTCGATGTCATCGGTGGCCGGGGTGATGGCAAACAGCGGCATATGGTGATGCTCGGCGGTCAGCTTGCCGATGCGCTCCAGCTCACTTTCCGAGCTGGTGCGGAAATCGATCAGGCCAACCACCGTGTCACCGCCGCGCATGCCAATGTCTGCGGGCTGCTGGGGGAGTACCGTTCGCACCTGCCAGCCATCCGCAGCCAGCATTACTTTCTCTCTTGCCCCCGGATTTCCGAACCAGATCACACAACGTGTACTTGACACAGATGTCGCGCCCATGCCTGGTCACTCCTCCATTCGGCGTCACCATATACCTGTGTTTCACGCATGTGCAATCGTATTTGGCACTTTGTTGCAGGCAGCAGAAGTGTCGTTCGTATTAACTTTTGTGCAAGACAAGTGATGTTGAAAGTACGGCCAATAAAAAAGCCGCAACCCGAAGGTTGCGGCTTGGCAGGTAGTTGCCAGCAGGGCGCTTACAGCGCCATGCGGCGGGCCTGCATGAACTTGTCACCCCAGTAACCGGTGAGCAGGGTATCGGTACGGACGTCCTTGCCGGTGCTCGGGGCATGCAGGAAGCGACCTTCGCCGACATAGATGCCGACGTGGTCGACACGGCCTTTGCGGCCAAAGAACACCAGGTCGCCGGCGGCCAATGAGGCGCGGTCATTGATCAGTTCGGCATTGGCCTGGCTGGCCATTTCGCGCGATACGCGCGGCAGCTCGACACCCAGCGCGGTACGGAAGACGTAGCCGACCAAGCCGCTGCAATCAAAGCCGGCATCCGGCGAGGTGCCGCCCCAACGATACGGGGTGCCCAGAAGGGTCATGGCGCGGCGCAGGATGGACTGCACCTTGCCGTCGGAATCATTGGCCAGTGCTGCCTCGGTGGCAGCAGAGACGCCCTTGGAGGCGTCGTAAGCGGAAATCAGGCGGCTGAGATCGCCGGCAAACATCGCCGAACGGTCCATCAGCGGAATGGTGTCGCTGGCGGCCAGATGCGGCAGCAGCGCGGCGAGCGTGGCGGTGGCAGCGCTGTCAGCCTTGCTGCGCGGTGCTTCGGTTTTGGCCGCGGCCGGCTTGGCAGCTGGGGCGGTATCGGCGCTCTGGGCGAGGGCGGGCAGGCTGGCCAGAGCCAGTGCCGCAGCGCAGATCAGGCGGCGGAGGGTGAGCGGAACAATCTTTGGCTGGCTCGGATGGGACGTGTTGTCAGTCGTCACGCGGCAGTCACTAGGAAAAGTCGATGGGGGATCATGCCTTGCGAAACGTGAGGATAGGTACAAATTTCGTTAACAAATCGTTATTTTTCGTGTTGAAAGTCTCGTTTTACCGCAATACCCGCTTCGCACCGGTGTAATGGTCGCGCCAATAGGCCCCATCCAAGTGGTCAAGACGTACGGTTCCGCCGGTGCTGGGCGCGTGCACAAAACGGCCTTCGCCGACGTAAATGCCCACGTGCCAGACATTCCCCTTGTCGCCAAAGAAGACCAGATCGCCGGCGGCCAAGCGGTCGGCGGCGATCTTCGGCCCCTGGATGGCAGCCAGTTCGCGCGAGGTACGCGGCAGGTTCAGTGCCAGCATGTCCCGGTATACATAAGTGACCAATCCGCTGCAGTCGAAGCCGGACTCCGGTGTATTGCCACCGTAGCGGTAGGGGGTGCCAACCAGCCCCAAGGCCCGCATCAGCACCGAGGCCGCCGCCGCGGGGTCGGCGGGGGCGACCGGCGAGTAATTGCGGGCCGGATTGGGTGCAGCCGCCCGTTTCGGCGGGCTGTGCCCGCAGGCGGTGAGCAGCGCGGCGGTCAGGAGCGTGGCCGGCAGGCGCCACGAGCGGAAGCGGGGAACTGGCGTGATGTGCATGGAGCCCGGATAATGCGCCACCTAAGAAGGCCGTCATCATGGCGGCGTCCCCGGCGGCCGACAAGCCGTCCCAACGTCTGCCAGCGGGCAGCCATTTATCAGAGTTGCGCATGAAGATCGAAAAAGACCGCGTCGTCCGTTTCCACTACACCGTCTCCGAAGCCGGCCAGGAGCCGATCGAAAGCTCCAAGGACCGTGATCCGTTGGCCATCCTGATTGGCCACGGCAACATCATCCCGGGTCTGGAAGCAGCGATGATGGACAAGGAAGCTGGCGAGAGCTTCGGCGTCGACGTGAAGTCGACCGACGCCTACGGCGAGCGCCGCGAGGGCATGACCCAGCGCGTGCCGAAGAAGCATTTCGGCAAGACCCCGCTGATCCCGGGCACCCAGGTGATCCTGCAGACCAACTTCGGCCCGCGTGCGGTCACCGTTGAGAAGGTCGGCATGACCGTGGTCGACGTTGACCTGAACCACCCGATGGCTGGCAAGGACCTGCATTTCGACGTCGAAATCATCGAAGTGCGTGAAGCCAGCGAAGAAGAAGTGCAGCACGGCCACGTGCACGGCGACGGCGGTCACCAGCACTAAGCGGTTGCCGCAAGGCAATGCAGCACCGGAACGGCCCGCGAAAGCGGGCCGTTCTGCGTTGATCCCCCTGTAGTGGGGGGGGGGGGGGGGGGGGGGGGGGGGGGGGGGGGGGGGGGGGTGGGGGCGGGGGCGGGGGGGGGGGGGGGGGGGGGGGGGGGGGGGGGGGGCGCGGGGGGGCGGGGGGGGGG
>NZ_JBRREB010000073.1:0-16485 GCF_056759995.1 Stenotrophomonas sp. STEN030
GGCTAGGATTTTTGTATTAGAGACAGCGCTATACCGGGCTTGCGCCGAGAGGCTGACACTGAGGTTGTAGGAGCGGCGTAAGCCGCGAAGCCATCAACAGCCAAACCGCCGATCAATCCGCAATCACGATGCATCTGCCGACTGTGGGAGCGGCGTAAGCTGCGAAGCCGGTAAACGCTGGTCGTCGATAATGTCTGCTTGCAAGCTGCTCCATAGCTCAGTTGGCCTTGGCTTCGCGGCTTACGCCGCTCCTACAACCTCAGTGTCAGCCTCTCGGCGCAAGCCCGGTATAGCGCGCACGCGGTCGTATCAAGGTGCCAAGTGCCTGCTGCTCCAACGCATGCGCCAACCATCCGGTAAGTCGTGCAGTGGCGAACATCACCAGCGCATGTGCGCCCGGCAGTTCATGGACATAACAGATAGCCCCCAGCATCCCATCAATATTCGGCCGCTGCCCGCTGACTTCTTCGGTGGCAGCCAGAACCGCTTCCACGTGGCGCATGCGCGGCAGATCACCGCTTAGCTCACGTAGCTGGCGCAGCACCTCGGCACCGCGCGGATCACCGTCGGGATACAGCAGATGATTGAAGCCCGGCAGCTCATCGCCGCGTCGCCAACGCTCGGCGATGAAGGTGGCAGGCGCCCCACTGGCTTCTGCATCCACCAGCAAGGCATGCGCACGAGCGGTCGCACCGCCGTGGCGCGGACCGGACAGGGCCGCCAATCCAGCACTCACCGTGGCATGTAGATGCGCGCCGGTAGAGGCAACCACGCGCGCTGCAAATGCGGAAACATTCAATTCGTGATCGGCGCACAACACCAGCGCCGAGCGCACCAGCTCAGCGAAGGCTGCATCGCCAGGCATCCACGCATCGGCCAGCAGGCGATGTACTGGTCGCGCATCGGGCTCGGTGCCAACCAGCAGGGCAGCGTTCTGACGCAACAGCATCGCAGCAACCTCACGGCGTACAAAGGCGGCGGCGTTGAGCGATTGGCGCTGCTCCAAGGCCAGTAGCGGGATGCAGGCCATCGCACGCTCGACCGGCGGCAGGCTGGTATCCAATGCCAGGCTGGCGATGCGCGGCGGCCACGAGGGCAGGGCGGTTGCCGCGAACGGATCCTGCTCTTCGCATTCCCAGAGCAGGCGCGCGATGTCTTCCAGCGTGGCACCGGCTTGTGCTGCCGCTACAGCTGAGCGGCCGCGGTAGTAAGGAGCATCGGGACGGATCAGCGAGATGCGGGTTTCCAACACCGGCAGGCCACGATCAAGGCTCTGCGCAGCTCCCCGTTCGGCGCCACGGCCGGCCTGCTTGCGCTGGGCCAGGCGTTCCACTTCAGCCCGCAGGTACACCCGGCTGCGCGCAGATGTGCCCGGACGTGAAGTGAGCTGGCCGCGGCTGACGTAGGCGTAAAGCGTGGCGGCGCTGATGCCGAGCAGGGCGCAGGCTTCGTTGGCGGGGATCAGTTCGGGATCGAGGCTGTCGGACATGGCGTATTTAATAGGTTGATTTATTGAATCAAGATTGATCAATGCATCTGATGGTGACAGATTAACCGTCACAGCGGAATGGCATGCTCGCCACCGCCCAGCCACAAGCCAGGAGCCATCCCATGAGTCGTTCTTCCGCCGGCGCTGCATTCCGCGCCGCACTGGCCGCCGAATCCCCCTTGCAGGTGGTGGGCGCGATCAATGCCAATCACGCCCTGCTGGCCAAACGCGCCGGTTACCGCGCCATCTACCTGTCCGGCGGCGGCGTTGCCGCTGGCTCGCTGGGGCTGCCGGACCTGGGCATCAACACCATGGAAGACGTGCTGATCGACGTGCGCCGCATCAGCGATGTCTGCGATCTGCCGCTGATGGTCGATATCGACACCGGTTTCGGCCCGAGCGCGTTCAATATCGCGCGCACGGTGAAGTCGCTGATCAAGGCCGGCGCCGCTGCCTGCCATATCGAGGACCAGGTTGGCGCAAAGCGTTGTGGTCACCGCCCGGGCAAGGAGATCGTGTCGCAGGGTGAAATGGTTGATCGGGTGAAGGCTGCAGCGGATGCCAAGACCGATCCGGATTTCTTCCTGATCGCCCGCACCGACGCCATCCAGATGGAAGGCGTGGACGCCGCCATCGAGCGCGCGCTGGCCTGCGTGGAAGCCGGCGCCGACGGCATCTTTGCCGAGGCCGCCTACGACCTGGAAACCTATAAGCGCTTCGCCGATGCGGTGAAGGTGCCGCTGCTGGCCAACATCACTGAATTTGGCGCCACCCCGCTGTTCAGCCGTGATGAACTGGCCTCGGCCGGCGTGGCGATGCAGCTGTTCCCGCTGTCGGCGTTCCGCGCGGCCAACAAGGCCGCCGAGAACGTGTACGAAGCCATTCGCCGTGACGGCCACCAGCGTAATGTGGTGGACAGCATGCAGACCCGTGAGGAGCTGTATGACCGCATCGGTTACCACGAATTCGAACGCAGCCTGGACAAGACGTTTGCTGCGAAGAAGTAACGGGGCTGCAGCAGCCGGCCCTCACCCCCAGCCCCACTCCCGCAAGCGGGAGAGGGGAGCTAAATCCCGCATCTGATCGAGGTTCACACCATGTCTGAATCCACCGCAGCACCGGCATTCAAGCCGAAGAAGTCCGTCGCCCTGTCCGGCACCGCTGCCGGCAACACCGCCCTGTGTACCGTTGGCCGCAGCGGCAACGATCTGCACTACCGCGGCTACGACATCCTGGACCTGGCCAACACCAGTGAATTCGAGGAAATCGCTCACCTGCTGGTGCACGGCAAGCTGCCCAACAAGGCCGAGCTGCGCGCCTACAAGGCCAAGCTGAAGGCGCTGCGTGGCATCCCGGCATCGGTGAAGGCCGCGCTGGAAGAGCTGCCGCCGTCGGCGCATCCGATGGACGTGATGCGCACCGGCGTTTCCGTGCTCGGCTGCGTGTCGCCGGAGAAGGACGACCACAACCACCCGGGCGCGCGCGACATCGCCGACAAGCTGATGGCCTGCCTGGGTTCGATGCTGCTGTACTGGTACCACTGGAGCCACAACGGCAAGGTCATCGACGTGGAGACCGACGATGATTCGATCGGCGGCCACTTCCTGCACTTGCTGCACGGCGAGCAGCCGCGCGAGTCCTGGGTCAAGGCGATGCATACCAGCCTGATCCTGTACGCAGAGCACGAATTCAACGCCTCGACCTTCGCCTGCCGCGTCATCGCCGGCACTGGCAGCGACATGTACAGTGCCATCACCGGCGGTATCGGCGCGCTGCGCGGTCCGAAGCACGGCGGTGCCAATGAAGTCGCCTTCGAAGTGCAGAAGCGTTACGAAACGCCGGACGAAGCAGAGGCTGACATCAAGGCCCGCGTCGAGCGCAAGGAAGTGGTGATTGGTTTCGGCCACCCGGTCTACACCGTCTCCGATCCGCGCAACAAGGTGATCAAGGACGTCTCGCGCGAGCTGTCGGCCGAGCAGGAAAACCTGAAGATGTACGACATCGCCGAGCGTCTTGAGTCGGTGATGTGGGACATCAAGAAGATGTTCCCGAACCTGGATTGGTTCAGCGCCGTCAGCTACCACATGATGGGTGTGCCGACCGCGATGTTCACTCCCCTGTTCGTGATCGCACGTACCGCAGGTTGGAGTGCGCACATCATCGAGCAGCGCATCGACGGCAAGATCATCCGCCCGAGTGCGAATTACACCGGGCCGGAAGATCAGACCTTCGTGCCGTTGGACAAGCGCGTTTAAGACGACTGCACCATCTTCGCCACAAGCGAGATAAAGCCCCTCCCCCCGCCTGCGGGAGAGGGGTTGGGGTGAGGGGAGGCTTCTAGCACGTGGAGCAGCTTTTCGCTCTTGGAAAAAACCAAAGCCAAAAAGCCAAAGCCAAAGCCAAAGCCAAAGCCGAAGCCGAAGCCGGAGCTCCCCCCATCCGCCCTTCGGGCACCTTCCCCCGCAGGCGGGAGAAGGGAGCCGCCAGATTCCAGGTGTTGCTGTGGGATTGCTGCAATTGCATGCATCCGCGAGCAATCCACCCCAACACCAGCAAGCCCAGACCCTCACAGGCCAGCCATGAATACCGATTACCGCAAACACCTCGCAGGCAGCACGCTCGACTATTTCGACGCACGCGCCGCAGTCGATGCCATCCAGCCCGGCGCCTACGCCTCGCTGCCGTACACCTCGCGCGTGCTGGCCGAAAACCTCGTGCGTCGCTGTAACCCGTCCACGCTCACCGATTCGCTCACGCAGCTGATCGAGCGCAAGCGCGACCTCGATTTCCCCTGGTTCCCTGCACGCGTGGTCTGCCACGACATCCTCGGCCAGACTGCTTTGGTTGATCTGGCTGGCCTGCGTGATGCGATCGCCGACAAGGGCGGCGATCCGGCCAAGGTCAACCCGGTGGTGCCGGTGCAGCTGATCGTCGATCACTCGTTGGCAGTGGAGTGTGGCGGCTACGATCCGGACGCGTTCAGCAAGAATCGCGCTATCGAGGATCGCCGCAACGAAGATCGCTTCCATTTCATCGACTGGACCAAACTGGCCTTCGAGAACGTCGATGTGATCCCGCCGGGGAACGGCATCATGCACCAGATCAATCTGGAGAAGATGTCGCCGGTGATCTACCAGCAGGGCGGGGTGGCCTTCCCGGATACCTGCGTCGGCACCGACAGCCACACCCCGCACGTGGATGCGCTGGGTGTCATCGCCATTGGTGTCGGCGGTCTGGAAGCCGAGAACGTGATGCTGGGCCGCGCTTCGTGGATGCGCCTGCCCGACATCATCGGCGTCAAGCTCACCGGCAAGCCGCAGCCGAACATCACCGCCACCGACGTGGTGCTGGCGATCACCGAGTTCCTGCGCAAGGAACGCGTAGTCGGCGCTTACCTTGAGTTCTTCGGCGAAGGCGCTGCTGCACTGACCATCGGTGACCGCGCCACCATCTCCAATATGTGCCCCGAGTACGGTGCGACCGCGGCGATGTTCTACATCGACCAGCAGACCATCGATTACCTGCGCCTCACCGGCCGCGAGGAAGCACAGATCGCGTTGGTCGAGAACTACGCCAAGACCACCGGTCTGTGGGCCGACGCACTGGAAACCGCGCAGTACGAACGTGTATTGGAATTCGATCTGTCCAGCGTGGTGCGCAACATGGCCGGCCCCAGTAACCCGCACAAGCGTCTGCCGGTGTCGGACCTTGCCGAGCGCGGCATCGCTGACGAAGCCAAGCTGCTCAGTGGCAAGGGCGAGGAAGCCGAAGGCCTGATGCCGGATGGCGCGGTGATCATCGCCGCCATCACCAGCTGCACCAATACCTCCAACCCGCGCAACGTGATTGCTGCCGCGCTGCTGGCACGCAACGCCAACGCGCGTGGCTTGACCCGCAAGCCGTGGGTGAAGTCATCGCTGGCACCGGGCTCCAAGGCCGTGCAGCTGTATCTGGAAGAAGCCGGCCTGCTGCCGGACCTGGAGAAGCTGGGCTTCGGCATCGTCGCTTTCGCCTGCACCACCTGTAATGGCATGAGCGGCGCACTCGACCCGAAGATCCAGCAGGAAATCATCGATCGCGATCTGTACTCGACCGCGGTGTTGTCGGGCAACCGCAACTTCGACGGCCGCATCCATCCGTATGCCAAGCAGGCCTTCCTCGCTTCGCCGCCGCTGGTGATCGCCTATGCCATCGCTGGCACCGTGCGCTTCGACATCGAGAAAGATGTGCTGGGCGTGGATGCCGAAGGCAAGGAAGTGCGCCTGAAGGACATCTGGCCGAGCGACGCCGAGATTGATGCGGTGGTGAAGGCTTCGGTGAAACCGGAGCAGTTCCGCAAGGTCTACAACCCGATGTTCAACGTGCGCGTTGAGCACGGCGAGAAGGTCAGCCCGTTGTACAACTGGCGCCCGCAGAGCACCTATATCCGCCGCCCGCCATATTGGGAGGGCGCATTGGCCGGTGAGCGCACGCTGCGCGGCATGCTGCCGCTGGCTGTATTGCCGGACAACATCACCACCGACCACCTGTCGCCGTCCAACGCCATCCTGCTGTCCAGCGCCGCCGGTGAATACCTGGCCAAGATGGGCCTGCCGGAAGAGGACTTCAATTCCTACGCCACTCACCGCGGCGACCACCTCACCGCGCAGCGCGCCACCTTCGCCAATCCCAAGCTGTTCAACGAGATGGTGCGCAATGACGACGGCAGCGTGAAGCAGGGTTCGTTGGCGCGGGTGGAGCCGGAAGGCAAGGTCATGCGCATGTGGGAAGCAATCGAGACCTACATGGAGCGCAAGCAGCCGCTGATCATCATTGCCGGTGCCGACTACGGCCAGGGCAGCTCGCGTGACTGGGCGGCCAAGGGCGTTCGCCTGGCTGGTGTTGAAGCCATTGCCGCTGAAGGCTTCGAGCGGATTCACCGTACCAACCTGATCGGCATGGGCGTGCTGCCGCTGGAATTCAAGCCGGGCACCAACCGCAACACGTTGGGCATCGACGGCACCGAGAGCTATGACGTAATCGGCCTGCGCACCCCGCGTACCGATCTGACCCTGGTCATCACCCGTCGCAACGGTGAAGTGCTGAAGGTGCCGATGACCTGCCGTCTGGACTCGGATGAGGAAGTTGCGATCTACGAGGCCGGCGGTGTGTTGCAGCGCTTCGCGCAGGACTTCCTGGAAGGCTCTGTTGTCTGAGCTTTGCCGTGATTGCTCAAGCTCCCTTCCACTTTTGGTGGGGAGCCACGCGCCGGACT
This sequence comes from Stenotrophomonas sp. STEN030, assembly GCF_056759995.1. Lineage (NCBI taxonomy): Bacteria > Pseudomonadati > Pseudomonadota > Gammaproteobacteria > Lysobacterales > Lysobacteraceae > Stenotrophomonas > Stenotrophomonas sp. STEN030. The sequence goes on from NZ_JBRREB010000073.1 coordinate 6,744, forward strand.
CGCATTGTGAGGATATGTTCGCCGCTCGCAGCGGGATGCATATGACCGAGGTTTGAACGCATGGATAGGCTGCAATGAGCTTCTATACGGTCGCCGGTGCCGTCAATACAGGTTTCATCCTTCTCAGTCTGCTCGGAGTAGCGTCGCAGCTGCGCCTGGTACAGCGCCGGCGCAAGCGTGATGCTGCCGCCGATACCGCGACGGCGGTGTTGTCGCTCAACCAATTCACCGTCAGTTTCCTGGCCTATCTTTCGTTCTTCGTCTACGGCTACAGCATCACCCCATTCAATCATTTCATCGTTTGGCCGCGATTGCTGGCCTCCGTGTTGGTGTTGGTGATATTGATCGAGATCTGGCGTGATCGATGCAGTCGGGCGGCCACAGGTAGCTTGGTGGTGGCAGCGGTCATGTTGTTGTGCGCGTTGCTCGGCCTGCTATGGGGTGAACGTCACGTTGACGAAGGCAGGGTATTTGCCAGTGTCATGATCTTGTTGATCACGTTGCTGCTGGCACAGGGATACGCACATCAGATTCTGCTGATATGGCGTAGCGGCGATACCGGTGCGGTATCGTTGCGCATGAGCCAGCTGATCCTGTTGATGGATCTATCTACCATCGTTTTTGCATTCGCCATGGGGCTGCGATTGGGGTGGCCGCTATTGCTGCTGGCCGTGGTCAGTGGCATGACCAAGCTGGTCATCCTGTGGCTGTTCCGGTGGCAACACGGCCCGCAGGCCAGCGAGCGCCGGCAGCGAGCAGCGTCGCTTGCATCAATTGATTCTTCCACTTTTTCGAGAGTTCCGTCATGAGTCTCCTCCCGCAGATTCGCATTCCAGCCACCTATATGCGCGGCGGCACCTCCAAGGGCGTGTTTTTCCGCCTGGAAGACCTCCCGGCCAGCGCCCAACAGCCGGGTCCGGCACGTGATCACCTATTGCAGCGGGTGATCGGTTCGCCAGATCCGTATGCCAAGCACACCGATGGCATGGGCGGCGCCACCTCCAGCACCAGCAAGTGCGTGATCATCTCGCCCAGCAGCAAGCCTGATCACGATGTGGATTATCTATACGGGCAGGTGTCGATCGACACCGACTTCGTCGACTGGTCCGGCAACTGCGGCAACCTGTCCACCGGTGCTGGCGCGTTCGCGCTGCATGCGGGTTATGTCGATCCCGCACGCGTGCCTGGGAACGGCATCTGCGTGGTGCGTATCTGGCAGGCAAACATCAACAAGACCATCATCGCCCATGTGCCGGTCAGCAACGGTCAGGTGCAGGAAACCGGTGATTTTGAAACCGATGGCGTGACCTTCCCGGCCGCAGAGATCGTGCTGGAGTTCATTGACCCGGCCGATGAGGGCGAAGGCGAGGGCGGTGGTGCGATGTTCCCCACAGGCAACCTGATCGACGAACTCGATGTGCCAGGCGTGGGTACGCTGCAGGCGACGATGATCACCGCAGGCATTCCCACGGTCTTCATCAATGCGGCGGACATCGGCTATACAGGAGCCGAGCTGCAGCCCGCCATCAATGAGGACAAGGCAGCACTGGCAAAGCTTGAGGCGATCCGCGTTGCCGGCGCGCTGCGCATGGGTTTGATCAAGACGCCCGAAGAAGCACTCAAGCGCCAGCACACGCCCAAGGTCGCTTTCGTGGCACCGCCGCAGGGTTACCTGTCCAGCGGCAACAAACAGATCCACGCTGCCGACATCGACCTCAATGCCCGTGCCATGTCGATGGGCAAGCTGCACCACGCGATGATGGGCACCGCCTCGGTGGCCATCGCCACGGCAGCGGCAGTGCCGGGCACGCTGGTCAATCTTGCTGCCGGCGGCGGCCAGCATGATGCGGTGCGCTTCGGCCATCCGTCCGGCACGCTGCGCGTTGGTGCGGCGGTCGCATTGGTCGATGGCCAGTGGACCGTCACCAAAGCGGTGATGAGTCGCAGTGCCCGCATCCTGATGGAAGGTTGGGTGCGTGTGCCGGGTGATGCATTCTGAGTTTCCTCGTCTTACCGGTACAAACGGTAAAAACTGTGAGGGCCGCTGAGATCAGCGGCCCTTTTCTTTTCGCGGTATTGGAAACTCGAAGGGAGCAGGTAGCGCACAGCGGACCACCTTCCAGACAAATCGTCTGCCAAAGGGCGCATCGCTACACAAGCCCTTACACACCGGCTGGTTATACTCGGGCGATCTGCGGGAGGACGCCATGGGTAACAGGATGTTGAAGCGTATTCGTTGGGCTGCGGCCGCCTTGGTGGCGCTGGCCTTGGTTGCAGGATGCAGCAGGAACGAAACCGGGCAGTTGCCCGGGGCCAGTGGTGAGGCGATCCAGACCAAGCAGGAAGAGGTCAAGGGCTTCGCCATGCTGCGCGCCTACCCGGACCAGAAGAGCGGCGACGGCCTTGCGCTGGCGGTGGAGTTCTCGCGCCCGCTGGTCGGTACCCAGGATTTCGACAAGCTGCTGCGCTTCGAGGAGAAGGTCGGCAACGAGGACAGCAGCTGGTCGCTGTCTGACGACGGCAAGACCCTGCGCTATCCCTATGTGGAGGCAGCCAAGGAATACACGCTGATCATCTCCGCCGACCTGCTGGCCGCTGATGGCAACCGGCTGGGCACGGAAGTGAAACAGAAGGTCTTCACCGGCGAGCTGGATCCTGCGGTGGGCTTTGCCTCGCAGGGCAGCGTGCTGCCGGCCCGCGAAAGCCGCGGCCTGCCGGTGGTGTCGGTGAACGTGGCCGAGGTGGATGTTGAGTTCCTGCGCGTGCGCGAAAAGGACCTGCCCACTTTCTTCAGCCAGTACCAGCGCGGCGGCCGTCGTGGCAGCTGGGAGCTGGACAGCGAGTACAGCGACAGGACCCCGCTCAATAAGCTGGCCGAGCCGGTCTACGTCAACCGCTTCATCCTTGGCGGCAAGCAGAACGAGCGGGTGCTGACCTACCTGCCGATCCAGGACGTGAAGGAGCTGCAGCAGCCCGGCCTGTACTTCGCGGTGATGAAGCGCACCGGCAGTTTCGACAGCGAGTTCGATACTTCGTTCTTTACGGTCAGCGACATCGGCCTGCATACCCGCGCCTACAAGGACAAGCTGTTCGTTCATACCGCTTCGTTGGCCGACGGTTCGCCGGCCAAGAAGGTCGAGCTGAAGGTCATCGACGGCAAGGGTGAGGTCATCCTCAAGGGCCAGACTGACGGCAACGGCAACGCCTTGCTGAACTACACGCTGGACGCTGCCCATGTGCTGGTCGCCAGCAGCGGTAGCGACACCACCATGCTGCCGTTCAACCAGCCGGCGCTGGACCTGAGCGAGTTCGCCGTGGCCGGGCGCCAGAACGCCAACTTCGACGTGTTCGCCTGGTCCGGGCGTGATCTGTACCGCCCCGGCGAGACCGTTCGCATCTCTGCGCTGCTGCGTGACAACGACGGCAAGACCCTGGCCGGGCCGGCCACCGGCGGGCAGCCGGTATTCCTGCGGCTCAAGCAGCCGGATGGCAAGACTTTCCGTGAAACGCGCCTGCAGCCGGGCGAGCAGGGCTATTTCGCGTTCGAACAGACCATTCCGGTGGAGGCGCCGACCGGGCGTTGGACGGTGGAGTTCCGCACCGATCCGGCCAGCAAGGAAGCCGTGCAGGGTATGACCCTGCGCATCGAGGAGTTCCTGCCCGAGCGTATGAAGCTGGACCTGGACAGCGCGCAGAAGACGCTGAAGCCGGGCGAGGCACTGAAACTGCAGGCCGATGCGGCCTATCTGTATGGCGCGCCGGCAGACGGCAACCGTTTCACCGCGCGTCTGGCGGTGGCGGTGGAGCAGCACCCGGTCGAGTCGATGCCGGGCTGGTTCTTCGGCGACCCGACTGTGCAGCTGCCGCGCGAAGCCAATGACGTGATCGATACAACCCTGCCCAAGGACGGCAAGCTGCGCGAAGACGTCGCGTTGCCGGCCGAGGCGGGCAAGGCCACTACCGTCGCCGCGCTGCTGTCTGGCAGCGTTTATGAAACCGGTGGTCGCACCGTTACCCGCACCTTGAAGCGGGTGATGTGGCCGGCACCGGCCTTGGTTGCCGTGCGCCCCCTGTTCAACGACGCCGATGGCGCCGACGCCAACGCCAATGCACGCTTCGAGCTGATGCGGGTGGATGCCGACGGCAAGCCGCAGCCGGCCAAGGGTTTGAAGGTCACCTTGGTGCGAGAACTGCGCGACTACCACTGGACCTATACCGACAACCGTTGGGATTACGACTTCACCCGTCGCTTCGAGAACAAGGAAACCCGCACCGTCGATGCTGGCGCGACCTCGGCCCGGTTCGATTTCCCGGTCGAGTGGGGCGAGTACCGGGTGGACGTGTTCGACCCGGCCACCGGCCTGACCATGCGCTATCCGTTCCGCGCCGGTTGGAGCTGGAACGACGACAACCGTGGCCTCGATGCGCGCCCGGACAAGGTCAAACTGTCACTGGACAAGACCGGCTACCGCGCCGGTGACACCGTCAAGGTCACGCTGACCCCGCCGCATGCCGGCCGTGGCGTGTTGATGGTGGAAAGCGACCGCATGCTGTACGTGCAGGACATCGACGCCAAGCCGGGCAGCACCTTTGAAATCCCGGTCAGCAAGGACTGGGAGCGGCACGATGTCTACATCACCGCGCTGGTGTTCCGTGGTGGCAGCGCGCCGAGCAAGGTCACCCCGGCGCGTGCCGTCGGTGTGGTGCATGTGCCGATGGACCGCCGTGACCGCCGCGTTGCGGTCGGCCTGATCGCGCCCAAGCAGATGCGCCCGGAACAGCCGATGACGGTTACCGTCAGCGCGCCCGAGCTGGCTGGCAAGCCGGCGCACGTCACCGTCTCCGCGGTGGACGTGGGTATCCTCAACATCACCCGTTTCCCGGTGCCGGATGCACCTGGGCATTTCTTCGCGCAGCGTCGCCTCGGTGTGGATGCCTATGACATCTACGGCCGCGTCATCGAGAGCTTCGAGGGCAATAGCGGCAAGCTGAAGTTCGGCGGCGACATGGCCTTGGCGGCCTTGCCGCAGGCCAAGCGGCCGACCGCACGCGTGCAGACCGTGGACCTGTTCTCCGGCCCGGTTGCGCTGGATGCCAAGGGCAATGCGCGGGTGCAGCTGCAGGTGCCGGATTTCAACGGCACCCTGCGCGTGTCGACCATGGTTTACTCCGCTGACCGCTACGGCAACCGCGATGTGGAAACGCTGGTGCGTGCGCCGATCCTGGCCGAAGCCAGCATGCCGCGGGTGATGGCGCCGGGCGACCGCAGCACCATTACCCTGGATGTGCAGAACTTCACCGGCAAACCCGGCGAGTTCAACGTGCGCGTGGATGGCGAAGGTCCGCTTGGGATCGCCGAGTCGACCCGGACGGTGCAACTGGCTGGTGACGCCAAGAGCACGCTGAGCTTCCCGTTGACCGCGCAGGAAGGCTATAGCGTGGCCAAGGTGCGGGTACGAGTGGACGGCAATGGCTTCAAGGTGGACCGCCGCTACGACCTGCCGGTTCGAGCAGCGTGGCCGTCAGTACTGCGCTCGCAGACCCGCACATTGGATCCGCTGGCGCCGATCACCTTGGACAGCAGCTTCGCCAATGGCTTGATGAGCGGTTCGGTCAATGCGCGCATGCTGGTCAGCGCCTTGCCGCCGATCCCGTTTGCCTCGGCCCTGCAGGGCGCCTTGAACTACCCCTACGGCTGCGCCGAGCAGACCACCAGCAAGGGCTATGCAGCGCTGATGCTGGATGAGGCGACCTCGGCCATGCTCGGTGCCGATGGTCTGGACGCCAAGGTGCGTCGTGAGCGTATGGAAGGCGCGTTCGGCCGCTTGGCCTCGATGCAGGTATCCAACGGCAACTTCTCGATGTGGGGCGATGACGACTACATCAATCCGGCACTGACGCCGTATGTCGCTGAGTTCCTGCTCGACGCCAAGGATGCAGGCTTCGCGGTGCCTGAGAATGTGCTGCAGAAGGCCTTGAACCGGATCAGCGAAGACCTGCTCAGCGGCGGCAACCAGTTCTATGGCAGTGATCGCCGTGATGGGCTGAAATTCGCCAACCAGGCCTATTCCGGCTATGTACTGGCGCGCGTCAACCGCGCACCGTTGGGTACGCTGCGCACGCTGTGGGACAACGAGCGCAGCAAGGCGGTGACCGGCTTGTCGCTGGTGCATCTGGGCGCGGCCCTGGCGATCCAGGGTGACAGCAAGCGCGGTCAGGCGGCGATTGCCGCGGGCTTCGCCAAGTCCAGCGCCGACCGTCCGGAATACTTCGGCGACTACGGCACCCGCCTGCGCGACGAGGCTTTGATGATCGCGTTGCTGCACGAGCGCGGTCTGTCCAAGCCGGAATACGACGCGCGCGTGATCGATCTGGGACGCACTCTGGATGTGCGCCGCGGCAATGGCCTGATGTGGCTGAGCACGCAGGAGCAGGTGGCGTTGGCACGGCTGGGCAAGGCCTTGATGGCCAACCAGAAGAAGCTGGTCTCCGGTGAGCTGGCGGTGGGCGACAAGGTCGAGAGCATCAGTGCACGCAAGGCCTTTGGTCGCGTGTTCGACACGGTGCAGCTGGCACAGGGCGTGCGGTTCTCGCCGCAGGGCGAGGCGCCGATGTTCGCCAGCCTCGACGTTGCCGGCATTCCGCGCCAGCCGCCGGCACCGGACAACAGCGTGATCGGCATCGAGCGTTCCTGGTTCGGCACCGATGGCAAACCGTGGACGCCGCGTCCGTTGAAGGAAGGTGAGGCTTTGATCGTGCGGCTCAGCGTCACCTCCAACTCGAACATGCCCGATGCCTTGCTGACCGACCTGCTGCCGGCCGGTCTGGAAATCGAGAACTTCAATCTTGGCGACGCCAAGCAGTGGGCCGACGTGGTGGTGGGTGAGGTCAAGGTCAGCGACCGCTCCAGCGCCGCCGACGTCAAGCACGAGGAGTTCCGTGACGACCGCTACGTGGCCGCCTTGAAGCTGTCGCGTGGCAGCACCGCGCACGTGTTCTATCTGGTGCGTGCGGTCACTCCGGGCACGTACATGGTGCCGCCACCGTTGGCCGAGGATATGTACCGTCCCGACATGCGTGGCGTGGGCCGTTCCAGCCCGAGCACCATCACGGTGGTGCAGCCTTGAGGGCCAGGAGTGAGTGAGGAGGAGTGATAAGCGAGAGAGGGCGAGCACTGAGAGCGTGCGGTGGGTAGCAGTACGATGCGAAAACCAGAAACCGTCATTCCCGCGAAGGCGGGAATCGCTCCTGCTCTTGCGGCTGGGAGAAGTGATGGCATTGGAAGGCTGAAACGCCTGCTCAGTTCTCGCCGCCTGCGCTGGGCAGTTGCGGCCCTGCTGACGTTGCTGCTGGTGCTGGATCAGTCATTCCCGTTGCCACTGCCGAAGTCGCGCGATACCAGCACCTTGGTGGTCGCGCGTGACGGCACTCCGCTGCGCGCCTTCGCCGATGCCGAGGGTGTGTGGCGTTACCCGGCCGATGCAAAGACCATTTCGCCCTTGTACCTGCAGGCCCTGCTGACCTACGAGGACCGCTGGTTCTGGCGGCACCCGGGCATCAACCCGTGGGCGCTGGCACGCGCTGGCAAGCAGATGCTACTGGAGCGGCGCATCGTCTCCGGCGGCTCGACCCTGACCATGCAGGTTGCGCGCATCCTCGACCCGCATACGCGCACGCCGTGGGGCAAGCTCAAACAGCTGCTGCGCGCGCTGCAGTTGGAAGTCCATCTGAGCAAGGCGCAGATCCTCGATCTGTATCTGGAACGCGCGCCCTACGGTGGCACCATTGAAGGTGTGGAAGCTGCCAGCTGGGCCTATCTGGGCAAGTCGGCCACGCGCCTGTCGCAGGCCGAAGCTGCGTTGTTGGCGGTGCTGCCGCAGTCACCCAGCCGGCTGCGCCCTGATCGCCATCCCGAGGCCGCACAGCGCGCCCGCGACAAGGTGCTGGCGCGCATGGCCGAGCTCAATGTGTGGTCGGCCGACGACGTGGCCGACGCGCGCATCGAGCCGGTGGTGGCGCGTTCCCTGCAGCAGCCCCTGCATGCCGCCTTGCTCGCGCAACGCATGCGCAGCACCTATCCTCGCGTACCGCAGATCGAGACCACCATCGACAGCGGCTTGCAGCGCACGCTGGAAGAGCGCGTTTCCTCGTATTTCTCACAACTGCCGGAGCGCACCTCGGCCGCGCTGCTGGTGATGGACAACAGCACGCTGGAGGCGCGTGCCTATGTCGGCTCGGTCACCTTCGCCGACAAGGCCCGACTCGGCCATGTGGACATGGTGCAGGCGTGGCGCTCGCCGGGTTCAACGCTCAAGCCGTTCCTGTATGGCATGGCGCTGGACGATGGCCTGATCCATTCGGAGAGCCTGATCGTCGATGCGCCGCAGAGCTTCGGTGGTTATCGGCCGGGCAATTTCGATGCGGCATTCAACGGCCCGGTTGGCGCGGCAACGGCACTACGGCTGTCCTTGAATGTGCCCTCGGTGGATCTGCTGGATAGAGTTGGGCCATCGCGATTTGCGGCTAGGCTTGGCAATGCCGGCATCAATCTGCGTTTTCCGCGCGGCACCCAGCCGAGCCTTGCGCTGATTCTTGGCGGAACCGGTGCACGTCTGGAGGATCTGGTTGGTGCATTCTCCGCGCTCAACCGTGAGGGCATCGCCGGTCGCGTGCGCTACACGCCGAAAGACCCGCGCATCGAGCGCCGTCTTGTCTCACCTGGTGCGGCTTGGATCGTGCGCGATGTGCTCGAATCCAATCCGCGTCCCGGTTATGGAGTAGGTACGTTCGATACCGGCAACCGCCCGCGCGTTGCATGGAAGACCGGCACCAGCTACGGCTACCGCGACGCCTGGGCAATCGGCAGCACCCGCTCCTACACCGTTGGTGTCTGGGTCGGTCGTCCGGATGGCACGCCGTTGCCGGGCCAGTACGGCGCGGTGACTGCTTTGCCGCTGATGTTCGAGGTTATCGACAGCCTGCCGCGACAGGCCGGTGACAACGCGGTACGTGCACGCCCGGACAGCGTCAGCGAAGTCGAGATCTGCTGGCCATTGGGGATTGCTGCCGAGCAGACGCCACCGGCCATGTGCCAGCGGCGTTTCCCTGCATGGGTGCTGGATGGAGTGGTGCCGCCAAGTTTCCCGGAGCGCGAAGCACGGCTATGGCAATCCGGGCGCATGCGTTTCCAGGTAGATGCGAAAACCGGCCAGCGCTTGTCGCCAGGTTGCGAGGGCCATCCGCAGGTTGAGGATCGCGAGATAGCACGTTGGCCAGCACTGGCTTCGCCGTGGCTGACGGTAGCGCAACGGCAGGCGCAGAGCCTGCCGCCATTGGCTGCCGATTGCGCAGACGACGGCCGGCAATCGGACGGTGTGCTGCATATCGAAGGCTTGAATGATCTGGCCACGCTGGCGCGACCGCCCGGCGCGCAGCACGGCCCGCGCCTGCAGCTGCGCGCGCTAGGCAGTGAAGCAACGATCGAGTGGCTGCTGGATGGCCGCTGGATTGCACAGACCCAAGGCACCCGCACCTTCATCCGCGACTTCAATGATGCAGGCGAACATACCCTGACCGCGTTGGCATCCGACGGTACATGGACACGCGTCCGCTTCCGCGTAGTGAACTGAACAGCGCAATGTAGTGGCCCGCCCCCCAAAGCGAAGGGCGCACCCCGAAAAACCCCCAACCCCAGGGCGCCGGGCGCGCCCCAGCGCCCGGTGCGCGGGCGGGGGTCGGACGA
>NZ_JBRREB010000074.1:0-15191 GCF_056759995.1 Stenotrophomonas sp. STEN030
CTTTTAACCATGTAGAGCCGAGCCATGCTCGGCTGGAGCCTTACCGGGAAAGCCTCTGCCGAGCATGGCTCGGCACTACAGCTTCGCTCCCTTCCTTTCGCGCAGCGAAGGGGTGGGCCAGGGAGGGGTAGCCTTTGACCATGTAGAGCCGAGCCATGCTCGGCTGGAGCCTTACCGGGAAAGTCTCTGCCGAGCATGGCTCGGCACTACAGCTTCGCCCCCTCTCTTTCGCGCAGCGAAGGGGAGGGCCGGGGAGGGGTAGCTTTCGACCATGTAGAGCCGAGCCATGCTCGGCTGGAGCTTTACCGGGAAGGCCTCTGCCGAGCATGGCTCGGCACTACAGCTTCGCCTCCTCCCTTTCGCGCAGCGAAGGGAGGCGGCAAAAGTAATCACTCCACCTCGTTCGGATCCGCCTTCCAATACCCGGTCGCGCGTATCCATTCCTTGGGGACCTGCAGGTGGCCCTCTACAAACTTGCGCATCATCCGCGCCCGCCGCGACTCAGTGGCAATCCAATAATGCGTATCACCATCCGGCTGCTCGAAATCCACCAGCGCATCCTCCAGCAACGTACTGCTGGCCGCATCAAAACCATTGCGCTCGAACCAAGACACAGTCACCTGCGCTGAACTCTCCAACGGCTGCCGATCACCTTCTTCCGGGATCTCGATGAACACCTCGGCCACCGCACCCTCCGGCAGTTCTTCCAAACGCCGTGCAATCGCCGGCAACGCCGTCTCATCACCAATCAGCACATAGCAGTCGAAGTCATCGGCCACCACATGCGAACCACGCGGGCCGGCAACCACCAACTCGTCGCCAATTTTGGCTTTTGCCGCCCAACTCGTAGCCGGGCCATCACCATGCAGCACGAAATCCAACACCAACTCGCCAGCATCAGCATCGTAAAAGCGCGGGGTGTAATCGCGCGCCGGTGACGGCTGCTTGCCTTCCGGGTAGCGCGGGCCCTGCTCGGTGAGTTCCGGTAATACAAATTCGCCTTCGGCATTGGCGAAGAACAGCTTCACGTGGTCATCCGGGGAGCGGCTGTCAAAACCTTCCAGCGCATCGCCGCCTACAACAACGCGCTGCATGTTCGGGGTCAGGCGTTCCGTGTGCACTACCTGCAGCTGGCGGAAACGCGGGGTCATGCGGATCAATTGGGTTTCATGCTGTGACATGGGGGTACCTGGGGTCAGTGTCGGCAAGGCCGGGGTGCCCTGGCTGGATCGGTCTGGCTGGATCGCTCTGGCTGGGTCGTAATGAATAACGGTGGTGCGAATCAGTTTTCCTGCGACTGCTGCTGTACCAGCGCGGTCGCCTCTGCAATCAGGCCGGCGATGCGCGCGACATCGGCGTCCTGCCAATCGCCTTTGCGCAACATCAACGAATGGGTGAACTGGTGCATGGCATCGCGCAGCGGCGCCGGCAGGCTTTCCCTGGCGATGACGCGCGAGTTGTGGCGTGCACGCATACGCGCGGTTTCCACGTCCTCGGCACGCAGCTTGAGCTGGGACTGGCCCAGGCTGGTGATGTGGTAGCGCTTGCGCCCGCCGTCTTCCTCGGCGCTTACCCAGCGCTGCTTCTCGAAGTCGGCCAGCAGCGGATACACCGAGCCGGCGCTGGGCGTGTAGACGCGTACGAACATCTCGCTGATCTGCTGGATCAGCTCATAGCCATGACGCGGCTGCTCGCCGATCAGCGACAGCAGCAGCAGGCGCAGATCGCCACGGCCCAAGGGGCGCGGGGTGGGGGAGCGGCGGGGTTCTGGGCTGGGCATTGGAGTTTTCGATATATCGAATTTGCGCAAAACGATATATCGAAAACTCCTCCGGCGCAAATGGCGTGGTCTCCCATGGGACGGTGCAGACCAGCAGAGCTTGCATTTCCCGTTGATTGCTGCAGTGCAGCATGGCCCACCTGTCACCGCCCTGACCTCAGCCGATGGCAACTTCGCCCGGTATTTAGCGCCATTAAGCGCATGCACGAGGGTGTGGAACCTGTCCTTGGCTGTCCTTGCCGGTGCATGAGAGCTGTCGCCATTTGTCTTGCAGACACTGGCTCTTGGTACTCCATACGCATGCGTAGCCAGCTTGGAAAGGTACCGGGTGCGCTAAACTCTACGGCTCAAAATAACGAAAACCGCGCGCGTGCGTGCAGTAACTGGGAGCGCTAATGAACTGGTTGAACGAGATGCTTGATAACGACACGAATCCCCTGGAAACCCAGGAGTGGATCGAGTCGTTGAAGGCCGTTATCGATGTCGAGGGCCCCGAGCGCGCACATCAGTTGCTGGAAGGCATGGTTGAACTCACCCGTCGTTCGGGTGCGTTCCTGCCGTTCTCTCCCACCACCGAATACGTCAACACCATCGAGCCGCAGCTGGAAGCCAAGAGCCCCGGTAATGCGGAACTGGAATGGCGCATTCGTTCCATCATCCGTTGGAACGCGATGGCCACCGTCGTGCGCGCCAACCGCAAGCCGGGCGACCTGGGTGGCCACATTGCCTCGTTCGCCTCGGGCGCCACGCTCTATGACGTGGGCTTCAACCACTTCTGGCGCGCGCCCAGCGACAACCACCCGGGCGACCTGCTGTTCATCCAGGGCCACAGCGCCCCGGGCATCTATGCGCGTTCCTATCTGGAAGGCCGCATCAGCGAGCAGCAGCTGGACAAGTTCCGCATGGAAGTGGACGGCGGCGGTCTGTCGTCGTACCCGCACCCGTGGCTGATGCCGGATTACTGGCAGACCCCGACCGTGTCGATGGGCCTGGGCCCGCTGGCTGCCATCTACCAGGCGCAGTTCCTGCGTTACCTGGAAAACCGCGGCCTGATCGAGAAGAGCGACCGCAAGGTGTGGTGCTTCATCGGCGACGGCGAGTCGGACGAGCCGGAAACCCTGGGCGCTATCGCCCTGGCCGGCCGCGAAGGCCTGGACAACCTGATCTTCGTCGTCAACTGCAACCTGCAGCGCCTTGATGGCCCGGTGCGCGGCAACGGCAAGATCATCCAGGAGCTGGAAGGCGTGTTCCGTGGCGGCGGCTGGAACGTGATCAAGCTGCTGTGGGGCGGTTACTGGGATGCCCTGCTGGCCAAGGACACCAATGGCGTCCTGAAGAAGCTGATGATGGAAACCGTCGACGGCGAATACCAGAACTGCAAGGCCTTCGGCGGCGCGTATACGCGCGAGCATTTCTTCGGCAAGTACCCGGAAACCGCAGCGATGGTTGCCGGTCTGTCCGACGACGACATCTGGCGCCTGAACCGTGGCGGCCACGACCCGCACAAGGTGTACGCCGCCTACCACCAGGCCGTGAACACCAAGGGCATGCCGACCGTGATCCTGGCCAAGACGGTCAAGGGCTACGGCATGGGCAGCGCTGGCGAAGCGCTCAACCCCACCCACCAGACCAAGAAGCTGGACGACGAATCGGTCCGCCATTTCCGCGACCGCTTCAACATCCCGGTCACCGACGAGCAGCTCAAGGACGGCCAGGTGCCGTTCTACCACCCGGGCCCGGATTCGCCGGAAGTGAAGTACCTGCAGGAGCGCCGCGCTTCGATGGGTGGCTACCTGCCGCAGCGTCGCCAGAAGGCCGACAAGTCCTTCATCGCACCGAAGCTGGAAACCTACGAGCGCCTGCTCAAGGAATCCGGCGAGCGCACCTATTCCACCACCATGGCCTTCGTGCAGACGCTGAACATCAGCCTGCGTGACAAGGAGCTGGGCCCGCGCCTGGTGCCGATCGTTGCCGACGAAGCGCGCACCTTCGGTATGGAAGGCCTGTTCCGCCAGATCGGCATCTACGCCCCGTACGGCCAGAAGTACAAGCCGGTCGACGCCGACCAGCTCATGTACTACCGCGAAGACCAGAGCGGCCAGGTGCTGCAGCAGGGCATCAGCGAGCCGGGTGCCATGTCCTCGTGGATGGCGGCCGGTACCAGCTACTCGGTCAGCAACGTGCCGATGCTGCCGTTCTACATCTACTACTCGATGTTCGGCTTCCAGCGCATTGGCGACATCGCCTGGCAGGCAGCGGACATGCGTACCCGCGGCTTCCTGCTCGGCGGCACCGCCGGCCGTACCACGCTCAACGGCGAAGGCCTGCAGCACGAAGATGGCTTCAGCCACATCGTTGCTGGCGGCATCCCGAACGTGCGCAGCTACGACCCGACCTTCGGTTTCGAAGTAACCGTCATCCTCCAGCACGGCACCAAGGCCATGATGGAAGACCAGATCGACGAGTACTACTACATCACCCTGATGAACGAAAACTACGCCCACCCGGCCATGCCGGCAGGCGCAGCCGAAGGCATCATCAAGGGCATGTACCTGCTCACCGACGCCGGCAAGCCGAAGAAGGGCGAGCTGCGCGTGCAGCTGCTGGGTAGCGGCACCATCCTGCGCGAAGCCATTGCAGCGGCCGAACTGCTGGACAAGGATTTCGGCGTCACCGCCGACATCTGGAGCTGCCCGAGCTTCAACGAACTGCGTCGCGATGGTTTCGACGCCGAGCGCTGGAACCGCCTGCACCCGGAAGCCGAACCGCGCAAGCCGTACGTCACCGAGCTGCTGGAAGGCCGCCAGGGCCCGGTCATCGCCGCAACCGACTACGTGCGCGCCTACACCGACCAGATCCGCGCCTTCGTGCCGGCCACCTACTCGATCCTGGGCACCGATGGCTTCGGTCGTTCGGATACGCGTGCGAACCTGCGTCGCTTCTTTGAGGTTGACCGTTATTACATCGCGCATGCGGCCATTGCGGCGCTTGCCAAGGATGGGAAGATGACGGCTAAGGATGTTGCCCGGGCGATCAAGCAGTATGGGATTGATCCGGAGAAGGCTAATCCTGTTGGGGTTTGATTGATCGATTAGTTGACATGAAAAAGGAGTGGCCTCTGCGCCGCTCCTTTTTTTTACCAAGTTGACGGCTTTTACGTCTCGTATAAACTCTAGAGCTCGACCAACGTTGATATGGAAGGGGACTAGGATGTCTGCTCCGGGGGAAATGCTCTCTGATCCCACGTGGGGGTGTGAGTATTGGGAGGTGTCGGGTCTCGGAGACAGTAACCTTCGAGTTTGTCAGGTAAACGTCGCCAACATCGAAGCTTTGGCGGCATCCATCGTAAGCACCGTGATTGATAATTCGTGGATGGCTGATCTCGATAGTTTGACGCGGAAAGGATACGAGGCGGCTGTCTCGTTGACGGCTCCGTTACTTGTCGCATTGGTTAATGACGTGGCGAGCTCTGGTTCGTTAACAGAAGACTTCGGCGAGATAATGGTATCGGTAGGCTCCTCGAGAGCCCTGTCGACAATCTACGGCCACGTATCACTTCCTATTTCAGAGCTGTGGAAGCCTAAGAAAAGAAATAACGAAGGGTTTGACTTTCATACGGTTTGTCCGATGGAGCTTGTGAATTTCGGTGAGGCGAAATACTCCGGATATTCGAGTCCCCATGGGATGGCCATAAGTCAAATTTGCGGATTTCTGAAAAACAAAAAGCATCTGATGGATGTCCACTATTTGGGTACGCTCTGCTCACCAGCATCAATGAGTCGGCTTGACCTTGATGAGTTCGGAATTATTGCCGCATTCTCTCTGAATGGAATCAATCCTGGGGTGATTCTGAGTAATGCTGCTAAGGCGGCGAAAAAGCTGGCCACATCCCATGAGGTAGAACAAGTACTACTGGTTGGGGTGACGCATGTTGCTAAATAGTATCCGAGCCATCCATGCTGACGTTAATCCGAAAGCAAAGCTGGAAGAGATTATCGACTATGTTCACCAGAATGGCCCGAGCTCCAATGAGCTTCTGCAGCAGCTCAGTCTGTATAAGGAATTTAGTCCGGCTAGCTTTGCTGAGGGAGAGGAATACCTTATATCTGCGATGGGGCTGTTCTACAAGATTGGGAATGCCGAGTCCATCTATTCTCTGATCATGAAGTCTGTTGGAAGTGCCAACACCACGGCTTCAGGGGACATACTTACGCCTGTTCAGACGAGTGTGCGCAATGCCATCAGCGCCAATCAGTATGTATCGATTTCAGCGCCTACGAGTGCGGGAAAATCATACGCAATTCGAGACTATTTAATCGAGACGAAAGGGGATGCAGTCATTGTTGTGCCATCAAGGGCCCTGATTGCGGAGTACGTATCTTCGCTGAGAGTGCAATTTGAGGCTCAGCGCGATGTGATGATCATGCCTTTCGTTGACAGAATATTCACCGATCGCGTCCGTCGGAGGGTATTTATATTGACGCCCGAGCGCGCAAGAGAGATCGCGTCGTTAAATACGGAGTTGGATGTAAATCTGTTCTTCTTTGATGAAGCGCATGTCTCAGAGGAGGAGGGGCGAGGCGTTGTTTTTGATATTCTAGTTCGCAGGGTTATGAAGAAGTTCCCGGCTGCAAAATTAGTATTCGCGCATCCGTTCGTAGAGAACCCATCCGCGCAGTTAGACAAGCATGGAATTTCATTCGACTCATCCTATTCTAGGGCCTATAGCCAAGGTGCTGTAGGGAAAGTGTTTGTGTATCGGCATAAGAATGGCGGAGACTATTATTTTTCGCCATTCGAACATAAAGGTCATCTGCAAAAAAGCTCGGTGAAGTTCAATGGAGATTTTGCTGAATTTGCGCTTGATCCGAAGAAAACTTTACTTGTCTATGTCTCGAAGGCCTCAATTTACAATGGCACATTTCTTGATGCGTTTCGGGTAACTATCAGGAGATTCAAGCCACTAGAAGAGCCGAAGGCTTGGGCAATCATAGAGGAGATAAAGCGACTGATTGGTGCGGATGGCAGCGGTCAACGCTCGGCCATGGTGGAGCTGATGAGGGTGGGGGTGGTGATTCATCATGGTTCAGTTCCTTTGGAAGTAAGATTTTTAATCGAAAAGTTCATTAGGATGAAGTACGCCAGGATATGTTTTGCCACGAGCACTCTCGCTCAAGGAATAAACATGCCCTTCGACGTCGTCTGGCTCGAAAATATGCGACTTTTCGACACGTCGTCCGAAAGAAGATCATTGTCTTTCAAAAATCTTATAGGACGTGCGGGCCGGCTAACCCGTGAGAAGAAATTTGACTATGGCTATGTCTACACGAAGAATCCAGCGCTGCTAAGCGAGCGACTCCTCGATAGCTATGAGTTATCTCCGATATCGGTGCTAGATGCGAAGGAGGGGGAAGTTTCCTCGGATGACTGGGAGATCGTCCAGGCGGTGAGGGAGGAGACGTATGACGACGAGATGCACATTCCTGAAAGCAGGAAGTCGAGACTTGAATCTGATCGCGCGCTCGATGCGATGGCGAGCATACTTGAAACTGTTTATCCCAGCGGAGTGGTTGGCCTTGAGCATCTGCGTGGCGTCGCTGGGCGACTTGCACGAGAAGGCCTTAGAGTAGATCTCAAGACCATATATGAAATATATCTCGGTCGCGCACTGAAGGCGGGAGAGGCTGCAGTTTTTCATGAGGCTATATCTGTACTCTCTCAGACATTTGCGGGGCGATCTTTTAAAGAGATTGCCGGCACAAGATTTGCCAGGATTGGTCGCCGTGATGACCGTGAGCGAGCTGATGCTCAGTTCTCGCAAATGGCGGCTGTGTTGCCAAATGCGGAGATGGAGAGGTCTTTTCCTGTATACCAAGGGCCCAAAGACAAGCTTTCCTACGACGCAATTGTGTTCGATACATATGACTATCTAGATAAAGTAATATCATTCTGTCTCGCAGATACGTTCTCCGCCGCGGCAAGAATATTTTATGTGAAAAGGTGCGATCATCGTGCTCTTAAACTGATCGAGATGCTGAGGTATGGAACCAACGATCAGTTCTCAATCTTGCTGCTGCGATACGGCTTTCAACCTGAAATGGTGGAGGAGCTCAAACTGGTGGTGGAGAAAATTGATGAGGCCGGGATTGTTTTCAAGCCAGAAGCGCAACGTGCTCGTCAGGAAATTCGCGACGCGATTGATTGGTATGTCTAATTAATAAATAAATATTTTTCGACTCGGTTGAGGGTAGTTTTAGGGGGTGGGGCTAATGATTGAATTTCTTAAGAATCAAGCAAGGAAAGTGGAAGGTTTAGGCTATTCTGGTTTAGAGACCTTCAAGGGAGATCCTTACGCAAGCTGCGTTCGGGAGACTGGTCAGAACAGCATGGACGCCCGCGTGGGTGGCGGTTCGGTCAAGATCAATATTCGTCTTCATGACATCAGTAGGGATGAAATTCCCTTTGCTGACGAGCTGGCTGAGGTAGTTGACGCCTGTCTCTGTGAAAACATGGACGAACGTACGAAACAGCACTTTGAGTCGGCTAGGAAAATAGTTTCTGAGGATTTTTGGAAGGTGCTGGAGATAGCGGATAGTAATACAACTGGACTGACCGGCCCGTTGGATGACATGCATTCTGTGTTCAACGTACTGGTCAAGGGTGATGGTGTAACAAACAAGCTCGACCCCACTTCTGCTGGTTCGTACGGAATTGGGAAAAATGCTGCAGTCGCGGTCTCATCGCTCCAGTGTGTTATCTACTCGACAGCGGCCGATGACGACGGAAGGCAGATGTTTGCAGCGCAAGGAAGAGTGCGCGTCATATCACATAAACGCGGTAATGTCTTCTATGGTGCGGAGGGATTCTGGGGGGCTGGGAATTTCAGCGCGATATCCGAACCGCTTGAAGTTCCAAGCTGGATGCGGAGAACGGTTGTAGGCACCTCGATCTTCTCTGTTGGCTTTAGGCAGGAGAGTGGATGGGAGGATCGAATCAAGCTTGCGGTTATTTGTAACTTCGTGAGTGCGATTGACGCAGGTGCGGTTGAGTTCAATGTGAATGGTACGCAGATCAGCAAATCCACACTTGATTCCCTGCTGCTCTCGCCGCAGCTAGAGACCTCAGCGATTTTCTTCGACTTGAGGCCTCAGCTATTGATAGCCCGCAAGTTGCTGGAGAATCTACGATCGGATATTTCGGTTGAGCGGCGTATCGACGACGCATATCTCGGCTCATTCGTTCTTCGAGTCCTTCCCAAACAAGGCATGCCGAAATCGGTGCATGTGATAAGAAATGGGATTTACATAACGAGCAACTTTAAGAAGTTCGCACAGCCAATGGCCAGCTTCAATGGGACGTCTGACTTTATTGCGATTCTTTCGCCTGCCCCAGACAAGGGGGGCGATATAGCTAGCCGAATCCTGAAGTCACTCGAAAATCCTGCGCATGATGCATTCGAGCCGGAGCGCATAGTCGAGGAGGCAAAGCGCGACCAAATCCGACTTGCAATAAAACGCGTGGTGGAGAAGATTCGGGGGCTACTGAAGGAAATTGCCAAAGTTGACCAAAGCGGGACGCTGCAACTTGACGATCTTTCGGAAGTGTTGGCTCGCAGTGCAGGTTTTGGCTCTTCGCAAGCCAGTCTGTCGGAAGAATCCGACCCTCTGAAACTGAAGTACTCAAATGCGAGGAAATCCAGTAGCAGAGCGCCGCAACTGGGTACCGGAACCGATGGTGGTGCCGTTCAGAAGGGAGGAGAGGGCCGCGCGAAGGTGGGGGGGCGTCAATCGAACAAGCAACGGGGCCCTGGTTTGGGTAGCCGGGGTGCAGTCGCGCTTGATGATGTCGTCTTTACCATGGACACGAAGCGGGGGCCGCGTGCTAGGCGGCTTCATTTCACAAGCTTGTCAGGAGGACCTGCACTGATCTTGCTCCACGTTTCAGGCTTGTATGGGTTGGAGCCGTTGCCGGTGATTTCCACTTCGCATGGACGAATTGCCAACGGTGCAATCATAATTGACCTTAGCGAAGGTGAACGTCTGTCGATAGATGTTGATATCGATGAGCCCTATGTTGGGGGGATCGAGGTTCAAGCCTTCCCATTTTCCGGTGATCGTCGAGTTCATGGGGTGGGGGCGCAGTGAAGATATCCGATAGCATCAAATTTCAGCATCCCGTGCTGGCGCCGTGGTTGCATGACATGGTCGACTATAGATTTGAGGTTAACCTTGGAACTTTCGAGAATAAGTTAACCAATAGTCTATCTATTGATTGTCAGGTAATAATGGATCATCCTGATATTATTGGCTTTATTGAGTCTGGTGTCGCTAAGTTCGGTATCCTTGTTCGGTGTACGGATACGGGGTATCGAAAGGTTATTAATCTTGGATTCCCGCGCGGGATTCATGAGTTCGCACCCGGTGCGCTACTCGGGCGCGTTCAGATTAGGCCAATGATATGGCTATCTTCCGATATCTCGGGATATTCACCTAGTGGTAGACGGAATGAGTTTGAGAGCCCTGTTGCGCTGAATTCCGGTGACATTTTGGCTCTCGAAGAAGAGTTTCATGTGGACGTATCTCGGCCACCGCTACCGTCAGTGGAGTCTCTATTTGAGCTCAGAGTGGCGTCTCACGTTGAGGACGGTTTGTTTGACATTGACCTGAATTCCGACAAAGTCATAATCGACGTCTCTGAAACGACATTTCGCGTAATTCAGGCTGTAAGAAGTGGAGTTGCCGCTGGTGTTGGAAGTATCCAAAACTTGCTGTACTCCCAGATTATTATGCATCTGCTTCATGAGGCAGATCGACGCAAATTTGAACTAATGGGGTACAGGTGGTGCATCGCGCTCCAAGCTACTGTCGAATCGTTAGGTCGCGAAATAGAGGGAGAGTGCAAAATGTCCTTGGCACAGCTGATTATGAATAAGCCGTTACTTGCTCTTGATCTCAGAGAAAGTGCCGAGGGTGGCTGTGATGGATATTAAAATGGTATCCATGGCAATAGTTGATTCGTTGACATCAAGTGTGCAATCGAATATGGCTCTCTACCGAGGGGGTGGATTCGCAGTTGAAAGTTCAGAAATCGGTTGGAATATTGATGTCCCTAGTGTTTTCTGGAATGACGACATTCCCATGCTTCTTTCGGCCGAGGATAACGAGACTTCGGAGATCGAAAACTCCTACATAGTTTACTCTGCTCTCGGTGGTATGACTCCCGCTATAGCAAGAGATGAAAGAATTTGGATCCGTTTGTGCCACGTAGAATTTTTTGAATATGCTCAGAACAGGTGGATGACCTCAACAGGTCTCAGCGAAGGGGCTGTGTCGAAGCATTTCTTTGCTCCAGGGGTTGTTGGTAGTCGCGATAACAACTCTATCGGTAGGCTCTGGTGGAACGGGCATATAGCCTCTATTGCTTTCCCTTCAGATATTCGAAGAGGATTGTCTGTACTGCTCCGGAGAGCAAATATTAGGAAGCAGGTAATCGACCGTGCCGATAGCGCATTCAGATCTGCGTTGATTGGTCCGCTTTTGAGAGAAGTTGAGGGGAGCACTTGGATAAACGAGAACGACAAGGCGATCGCTACGTTCATGAAGTATGTAAACAGGCGATTTGGAGGAGTTGTTCTTGAAGATGTGCCAGAGGGCGCTATCCGAGATGTCCTTCGGAAATGTCTTGAGGACGCTGAGCTTGCGAATGAGCGGTAAACGGCTCTTTCTTACGCCAAGGGTACAGATCGACGAGGTTTGCGATCTTGCGGTTTGGATCGCATGACTTAGCGAGGAGCAGATTTTTGAGAAATGTGTGCTGAGGGGCTTTGTCGCTGTCCCCTTGGCGCTTGCACATCAGGAAAGAATATCTGGATAGTTAAACATTCAGTGCAAGCGATCGAAGTTGTGCGAAAGCTTAGGACGGTAGAATTAGTGCCGGACGCTTGCGTGCGAGTTCTTCATCAAAGAATTCTCTGAAGGAAATTACATTTGCGTTGTGATAGTAGAAAGACTCATTGGTTCTCTTCTTCAACGACTCAGGCACCACGAGTGTAATC
This sequence comes from Stenotrophomonas sp. STEN030, assembly GCF_056759995.1. Classification (NCBI taxonomy): domain Bacteria; kingdom Pseudomonadati; phylum Pseudomonadota; class Gammaproteobacteria; order Lysobacterales; family Lysobacteraceae; genus Stenotrophomonas; species Stenotrophomonas sp. STEN030. Next base: position 11,835 of record NZ_JBRREB010000074.1, read on the forward strand.
TCTGCCTTTTGCAGATCCGCTAGCGCCTCCTTTGAAACACGGTCATCCACTGTTGCGAGGAAAATCGCACAGTTGAAACGCTCGTGGGTGATCTGCTTCCAGCGTTCGCGCAGGGTTGTCTTGGCCGAGAGAATGGCCGCGTCTTCATATCGCCGATTCATGTTCTTGGCGACTGTCACTTGGTCAGGTAAAACGAAGTCGGGGCGGCGCTGTCCAAGAATTGCCTGCGCTTCAAATCTGACTCCGCCAGCCTTCAACATGGCTGCGAGATGCGCCTCAAATGACTTGCCCGCGCGACTCTTCCTCTGTTGGCTGGCTGAGAGAAATATCGAGTTCATGGATGGAAAACCGCGCACAGCTGCGGTCGCAGTGCGGTCATGCTCAGTTAGAACCCTTGCGATCTCGACTGCTCTCATGCGTAGTTCATGCTTGCGGTAAATGGAGTACTCGATGTCCCTGCTCACGCGCATGAGGGCATCCCCCGGATTTTTGATCTCCCATGGATTGAACGCCTTTGACCTCACCGATTTAAGGAAATGTGCGCGTGCCTCACTAGCAAGTACGTTCGGATTGGGCAGTTTTGAATACTTGGCGGTAAGTGCGTCGATGGAGCCGGTCCGAAGCGCGGAGTCGATTTCGCTGATCAGCTCGGCCGCGTCTTCTGCTTCGATGGACGAGGCTCGCTTGAATTTGGAAGGGCTGAGAATGTCGAAATGGAAGGTGGCCTGGACATCGAGGCGACTTTCAAGGATCTCCGCTTCCGCAGACGCTGAGTCGATCACTATGAACCAGTGATGTGCAGTCCCTTCCGGCTCTACTAGAGTGCCGCCCAGCAGCCATGATGCAGGATTTAGTTCAGCAAACAGCTCCGCGGGGATCCTCGTGAAATGGCATTCGGAACCCTTGTTGCTGTAGTACTTGATCCCGGAATCGCTTCTTAGCTCGCCTGTTTGAGGCCAGAAGGATGGGCAATCTGCTTCCAGAATATGAGGAATGTCGTCCCGAGCATGTAGCTCCGGGAAGAAATCGGACTCACGTATGGCACGGGGCACATAGAAGCCGTACTGATGGCTGCCGCCTTCATTCGCCCATGAGGCATCATTGCGCGAGAGTTTCTTCAGAAATAGCCTGTCGCTGCGACTGACAAACGACTCGATCACAGACCATAGGTCTGAGCTCCTCTCCAGAAAATCCATGTCCACGTTGACTCTCCCTCACTGGGCGGCTTGTCGTAGTATTTCGGCCAAAACGTTCTAAAAATGAAGAGTGCTCACTGGCGGACTTTCCTCGCAGAGAGCACTCCCAAACGGACAACACTCACCATCCTTCGGCTTCAAGCTGCGCGGTAATGCGCTGGTCCCGGGCTTTGTTCTTGCCGATCTTATCTGCCCAAAACTCCGGGCGGCTCTTCGGCAGTCTGTAGAGCAGGCAATTATGCCCATGCCAGAAGCAGCCATGCACGAACAGGACGGTTCCGTGCTTCGGCAACACTATGTCCGACTTTCCTGGCAGCTTTGCACCACCCAAACGATATCTCAGGCCCCGGGGATGCAGGCCCTTGCGTACAAGGATCTCCAGCTTGGTATTCAAGCCGCAGATCCGCGACATCTGTGCGGACCGCTGCGCGGGGGTAAGGTTGTCAACCAAGGTCAGGCCTTGGCCTTCTTCTTCGCAGGCTTTGCCGGCGAAGAAGAAGATTTCTGCAGAAGATGCGGAATCATGATTCGTGCAACTTCGCTGATCACCGGAACCACCACCGAGTTGCCGAACTGTTTGTATGCACGGGTATCGGATACCGGGATGCGGAAATTGTCATCGAAGCCCATGAGGCGCGCGCATTCGCGCGGCGTCAGGCGTCGGGGGTTTTTCTTCGATCCCTGTGAGATCAGGATCTCCGAGCCGTCCTTGTAGTACCGGGCAGACAACGTGCGGCAGGTTGTTTCGGGGGTCACTAGGCCGAAGCCGAAGCCGTTGCCCTTGTCTCTATGCTTCGCTGCATAGTTCTGCAGGTATTCCCAGAGTTTGTCGGACAGCGTGTATTTTTCTAGGATCTTGCCCTTGGGACCACTGATGTAAGGAGCATCAGCGGGCTCGGAGCCATCCTGGCTGTGCATCACCGAACCCATCTTGGGAGCGACGCCGAAGTCAGGTAGGTCCAGATCTTCCCAGGTGAATGGCACTTCCTCGCGGAAGCCGACGATGATGATGCGCTCACGATGCTGCGGACCGAAGTGCTTGCCGTTGATCACCCTGTAATGGACATGATAACCAAGCTCGTTCTGCAACACATCGATGATGGTCGAGAAAGTGCGGCCCTTGTCGTGGCTCATCAGGTTCTTGACGTTCTCCAACAAGAACGCGCGGGGCTTCTTCTCGGCAATGATGCGAGCTACATCGAAGAAGAGAGTGCCTTGCGTCTTGTCTGAGAAGCCGTGGGGACGGCCCAGTGCGTTCTTCTTTGAAACACCTGCAATGGAGAATGGCTGGCAGGGGAAACCCGCGAGCAGCACGTCGTGGTCAGGTACGTCGCTCTCGTGAACTTTTGTGATGTCGGAGGCGAACACATGGCCTTCCCCATCGTGGAAGTTGGCACGATAGGTCTTTACCGCGTAAGGGTCCCATTCGCTGGTGAACACGCAGCGCCCGCCCTGCTTTTCGAAGGCGGTACGGATGCCGCCAATGCCGGCGAACAGGTCGATGAAGCGGAATTTCCCTTCGCCTGCTGGCGGCTCGCCGAAAGGCAGGAGGCGCTGACGGATTGCTTCGGCGACATAGGGCTTGGGTTCGGTTTCGCGGGTCTGCCAGCGGCGGACAGTCTTCGGATCGACTCCCAGTGCCTGGGCGACCTCCTTCGGGCTGAAGCGTTGGAGGGAAAGGTCGATCAATTGGTACGTATTCATGAAGGCTCCGGGAACAACGGGGACAGTATGTCCAATTTCTTCCCGTGGGAAAAGAAATAAATCAGGCAAGCTCATCGGAGTCTGTAAGGCTTGTTGAGCTCCCTCCTCGAGAGGCTGACTTTGTGCCTTGCCTGTCGCAGGACCTGAGACAGGTGGCCTGCCGTGAAGCGAAGTCGGTGAAACGAGTGCAACGCTGTATCCGGCATTCGTGAGGGTGCAGATCAGTCATCAGTCATCAGGTATCTGATCACTGTTCTCCTGGAAGTCTTCCTCTTCTGCATCGTTCAATGCAGAAGGCCGAAGCCATGCAGCCGCACCGCGCGCTGTCGTTACCAACTGCCAGCTTCAAAACCGGGGTCAGAGTGAACTGCCCCGGATTCCATGGATAAGGTAGTCAGGGGACACTCCTGACCTGTTGATATTGCTGCTCGATCTGTAAAGGCGTGGTGTAGCCGAG
>NZ_JBRREB010000075.1:0-14812 GCF_056759995.1 Stenotrophomonas sp. STEN030
TCGGCCCGCCCCCTGCTGGCAATGTGGCTTTCCGGGCCGCCCCCCGCCCGCGCAGGGCCCGGGACTACACGGGCGCAGTCTGCAATTGATCAGCGCAGCAAGGCGCTGACGGCGCTACCGAATTGTTGCCGCGCCTGCATTGATGCCGGATCGTGATTCAGCTGACGCACCGCAACCGCCAGGCGCGAGGCACCAACAAAACCACAGCTGGCCTGCAGCTTGTGCAACTGTGCATGCAGGGCTTTGTCGTCATGTTCTTCAAGTGCATGGCTGACCGCGTCGCGGGTGCCGGGCAACTCGGACAGAAACAGCTCGCGTAGTGCACGCACATGCGCCTGTTGCCCGTTCAGAGCATTCATTGCGGCGGATTCGTCCCAATCCAGCGCTGCCTCGGCAAAGGTGCCATCGGCTCGTGCAGTGGTTTTGCTCAACGCACGCCGCACGCTTTTGAGCAGCGCATCGCGGCTGATCGGTTTGACCAGGGTTTCCTGGAAGCCGGCTTGTTGCAGTGTCGTCTGCATTTCCCGGCTGGTATCAGCGGTGTGCGCCAGTGCAACGGTATGCGGATGGCGTTCACGCAAGCTGCGCAACAGGCTGGCACCGTTGCCGTCAGGCAGGTTCACATCGAGCAGCCACAGATCGTAGGTGCCGCTCTGTGCCCAACGCTGCGCGCTGGCGCATGATTCAGCGATATCGACCTTGGCCGGTAGCGACTCCAGTACAAACTGGAAGAAGCCTTGGCTGGTCATATCGTCTTCGACCAACAGCAGGCGCGGCAGGTTTCCTTGGTGATGCGTATTCATCTGCTGCCTCCATGTCAGCTACAGCCCGCATATTAGCGATGGCACAGCGATCTGCAAGTCATCGGGGTGTTCACGTTAAGCATCTGCGACAATGGCCGCCCTTTTGCCCGCAGCCTGTTGCCACGTGGCCCGATCCAGATCCCCCCGCATAGACAAGACCCCGTTCCAGACCGACATCCTCGACCTGAGCCATGACGGCCGTGGCGTTGCCCGCCGCGAAGGCGAGGGTGGCAAGGTCACCTTCATCAACGGTGCGCTGCCGCAGGAAACGGTGATGGCCGAGCAGACCGGCAAGAGCCGCCATTTCGACGAAGCCAAGACCGTCGAAGTGCTCAAGGCTTCGCCGCACCGCGTTGAGCCGCGTTGCCCGCATTTCGGCGTGTGCGCTGGTTGCGTACTGCAGCACCTGGAAGAGTCGCAGCAGATCGTGGCCAAGCAGCAGGTGTTGACCGACAACCTGACCCGCATCGGCCACGTCAGTCCGGGCCATGTATTGCCGGCGCTGGTCGGTGACAGTTGGGGCTATCGCCGCAAGGGCCGCTTCTCTGTGCGTCGGGTCGAAAAGAAGGACAAAACCCTGGTTGGTTTCCGCGAACTGGATCCGCGCTTTGTCGCCGATCTGTCGCAGTGCCTGACGGTGATTCCGGAGATCGGCGACAAGGTGGGCGTGCTGTCCAGCTTCATCGAAACGCTGGATGGCAAGCGCGATATTCCGCAGATCGAATTCATCGCTGGCGATGCCGCCATCGCCTTGACTGTGCGTCATCTGGCGCCGCTCAGCGACGCTGACAAGCAGGCGTGGATCGCATTCGGCCAAGAGCATGGCTTTGCGATCTACCTGCAGTCCGGCGGCCTGCACACGGTTGCGCCGTTGTGGCCGGCCGAAGGTGTCGCGCTGTCGTTCGCGCTGCCGCAGTGGGATGTGGAACTGGCGTTCCGCCCACTGGATTTCATCCAGGTCAACGCCAAGCTCAACCAGCAGATGATCGCGCATGCGCTGACCTTGCTGGATGCACAGCCTGATGAACGCGTGCTCGACCTGTTCTGTGGTCTGGGCAATTTCACCCTGCCGCTGGCGCGCAGCGTGCGCGAAGTGGTGGGCGTGGAAGGCGAGGCTGGATTGGTCGCCCGTGCCAAGGAAAACGCCGAGCGCAATGGCCTGGCCAACGCCGAGTTTTATGCCGCTGATCTGACACTGGATCAAAGCGAAGCAGCGTGGATGAAGCAGGGCTTCGACAAGCTGCTGCTCGACCCGCCGCGCTCGGGTGCGATCGATGTGCTCAAGCAGTTGCCGCTGGAGCAGTTCAAGCGCATCGTCTACGTGAGTTGCCATCCGGGTTCGCTGGCACGTGATGCTGGCTACCTGGTCAATGAGCGAGGCTTCACCTTGGTTTCGGCCGGCGCGATGGACATGTTCCCGCACACCGCGCACGTGGAAAGCATTGCCGTCTTCGAGAAGAGGTAAGCGGTGGGTATCGAGATCGAACGCAAGTTCCTCGTCACCAGCGATGACTGGCGGGCCGCCGCGCACGCCGTCATCCCGATGGCGCAGGGCTATATCAACGATATGGCAGCGATGGACAGCGGTGCGCAGAAGGCCTCGGTGCGTGTGCGCATCCAAGGCGACGAGGCCTACCTGAACATCAAATCGCGCGAACTCGGCCACACCCGCCAGGAGTTCGATTACCCGGTGCCGGTGAGCGAGGCGCGTGAGCTGCTGGCGCTGTGCGTCGGCGGCCTGATCGACAAGCGCCGGCATCTGGTCCAGCACGGCGGCCTGCTGTGGGAAGTGGATGAATTTCTCGGTGACAACGCCGGGCTGGTGGTGGCCGAAGTGGAGCTGGAGCGCGCCGATCAGGTGTTCGCCAAGCCGGACTGGGCAGGTGCGGAAGTGACCGACGAACTGCGTTATTACAACCTGGCCTTGGCGTCGAAGCCGTACAGCCAGTGGTGAAACGCTGTTTGTAGGAGCGGCGTCAGCCGCGAAGCCGATAGCCGCCGGGTAACCCGGTTTGTTGCAATTGCAGATATGTGTCCATCGGATGTGCCACCGGCTCCGCGGCTGACGCCGCTCCTACGGCATTGCTGGTAAAGCTCCTGCCGAGCATGGCTCGGCACTACATTGGATATTAGGAACCCTCATGCGCATCGATATCTGGTCCGACGTGGTCTGCCCTTGGTGCTGGATCGGCAAGCATCGCTTCCAGCGCGGTCTGGAATTGCTGGGTGCCGATGCGCCTGAGATCGAGGTGCGCTGGCATCCGTTTCTGCTCGATCCGGATGCAGGCACCACCCCGGTGCCATTGCTGGAGGCCTACGCGGCCAAGTTCGGCGGTGCCGAACGCACCAGGCAGATGCTGGCGCAGACCCAGAGTGCTGCCCAGGCCGAAGGCCTGCCGATGGATTTCAGCAAGGGCCAGGTCAAGGTCAGCACTTTGTTGGCGCACCGGCTGATGTGGCTGGCCGGTCAGTACGGGGTACAGGACCAGGTCGGTGAGGCTCTGTTCCGGGCGCACTTCGCCGAAGGCCGCAATCTGGCCGATCCGCAGGTGCTGATTGCTGCCGCCGCGGCGGGCGAGATCCCGGCCGAGCGGGTGCAGGCCATGTTGGCTTCGGACGAAGGTCTTGCCCAGGTGCAGGCCGGGATTGGCCAGGCACAGGCGCTGGGCATCCAGTCGGTGCCGACCTTTGTGATCAACGGCCAGTACGCAGTGCAGGGCGGGCAGCCGCCGGAGGTGTTTGCCGACGTGCTGAGGAAGATCGCCGCCGAGCAGGCGCCAGCGGCAGCCGCAGGTCAGGATGAACAGGCCTGTGGCCCGGACGGCTGCAGCGTCTGAACGCGGGCTCTGACGCGGCGGGCGCCATCTGCGACAATATTCCGCTACGCCGCAATCTGCGGTGGATTGGAGTCCTTGCATGCTTTTGATCGGCGTTGCCGGCACCGAACTCACTGCCCAGGAGCGTGGCTGGCTGCAGCACGACGCTGTGGCCGGGGTGGTGCTGTTCAAGCGCAACTTCGTTTCGCGGGCGCAGGTGGTCGAGCTGACCGCTGCGATCCGTGCTGCCACCGCACGTCCGCTGCTGATCAGCGTGGACCAGGAAGGCGGGCGTGTGCAGCGCTTCCGCGAGGGTTACGCCGATCTGCCGCCGCTGCAAGGTTTTGGCGAGCTGTATGCGAGCGACCCGGACGGTGCCTTGGCGCTGGCCGAGCAGCACGCCTGGCTGATGGCCAGCGAAATCCGCGCCAGCGGCCTGGACCTGAGCTTCGCGCCGGTGGTGGACGTGGGCCATGGCAACCTGGCCATTGGCAACCGTGCCTTTGGCGAAGACCCGCAGGTCGTCGCCGCCTTGACCGCGGCCTATGTGCGCGGCATGCATTCGGTCGGCATGGCTGCCACGCTCAAGCATTTCCCTGGGCATGGCACCGTGCGTGAAGACACGCATGTGGACACCGCCGTCGACCCGCGGCCTTTGGCTGAAATTGAAGCGCATGACCTGATACCGTTCCGGGCCGGCATTGCTGCCGGCGCTGACGCGGTGATGATGGCGCACGTCATCTACCCGCAGGTGGCACCGGAGCCGGCAGGCTATTCCTCGCGCTGGATCAACCAGATCCTGCGTGAGCAGATGGGCTTCCGTGGCGTGGTGTTCTCTGACGATATCGGCATGGCGGCCTCGTTCGCTGCCGGTGGGGTCAAGGCACGCGTTGATGCGCACCTGGATGCCGGCTGCGACGTGGTGCTGGTTTGCCACCCGGAGCTGGTCGAAGAATCACTGCAGGCCGTAGCCGGCCGCAGCTTGAATACCGCCGCCCTGTTGAGCCTGATCGGCCGTGGGGCGATGGGCTGGGGCGGCCTGCTGGCCGATGCCCGCCATACTGATACCCGTAATCATCTGTTTGAAAACCTTGGAAGAACCGTCTGATGTCCAGCAAACTCACTCTTGAACAAGCCGTGGCCCAGGCCGACCTGTTGGTCGACCGCCCCACCATCGACACCGCCATCGCCGGCATCGCCGACGCCATCGCGCGTGATTACAAGGGCGAAGTGCCGGTGTTCATTTCCATCATGAACGGTGCGCTGCCGTTTGCCGGCCAGCTGGCATTGGAGCTGGGTGCACGTGGCCAGGATGCGCAGTTCGACTATATGCAGGCCTCGCGCTACCACGGCGAGACCGGCGGCGAGCTGGTCTGGAAGCACCGCCCGGTGTCGGCCCTGTTTGGCCGCCGGGTGATCCTGGTCGACGACATCCTGGACGAAGGCTTCACCCTGCAGGGTGTGCGCGAATGGTGCCTGGAGCAAGGCGCTACCGATGTGCGCATCGCCGTGCTGACGGTGAAGAAGCACGACCGCTGCCTGCCGGGCGTCAAGGCCGATTACGCCGGCATCGAGCTGCCGGACCGCTTCGTGTTCGGCTTCGGCATGGACGTCAACGAATCGCTGCGTTCGCTGCCGGCCATCTACGCAATGAAGCAGTAATACCGGCGGCCGATGCTTGCCATCGGCTTTTGGTTTGACCGCGGCAGGGCCACGCCAAAGGGCGTGGCTTGCGCGTGCCCAACGAGAACATCAGGAATGAGCATGGAACCTATCGCCCTGGCCGTTATTGGCGGCACCGGTGTGTACAAGCTGGCGGCATTGGACGATGTGCAGACGCACGACGTGCAGACCGTCTACGGCGCCCCCTCCGGTCCGGTCCGGGTTGGCCTGTTGCACGGTCAGCGCGTGGCGTTTCTGGCCCGGCATGGCGAAGGTCACTCGATCCCGCCGCACAAGATCAATTACCGCGCCAACCTGGCCGCGCTCAAGCAGCTGGGCGCAACCCGGGTGCTGGCCTTGAACACCGTGGGTGGTATTGGCGACGACTTCGGTCCGCGCGTGCTGGCCTGCCCGGACCAGCTGATCGACTACACCTGGGGTCGGATTTCCACGCTCAGCGAGGAAGAAGGCAGCGAGGTCCTGCACGTCGACTTCGGCCATCCCTACACCCCATCGTTCCGCGCCAAGGTGCTGGCGGCGGCCAAGGCCAAGGGCGTGGTGATGCAGGACGGCGGCTGTTATGGCGCCACCCAGGGCCCGCGGCTGGAAACCAATGCCGAAATTGCCCGGATGCGCCGTGATGGCTGTGATCTGGTCGGCATGACCGGCATGCCCGAGGCCGGGCTGGCGCGCGAATTGGGGCTGGAATATGCCTGTCTGGCCATTGTCGCCAATTGGGCGGCTGGCTGCGGCGACGCCGCGGAGATCACCATGGCCGAGGTTTTGGCCAATGTGGAGGCAGCTTCGTCCGGTTTGCCGACTTTGGTGGGTGAATTGGCCCGGGGGTGATTGTCATCCCGGCTTAAGGTTTGCATACTCCGCCAGTGCGCTTCATTCAGCGTGCATCAATCCATTCATCGAACAAGGTCTCGCATCACCATGCCGAACGGTACCGTCAAGTGGTTCAACGACGCCAAGGGATTTGGCTTCATCTCACCGGAGGACGGCAGCGCCGATGTCTTCGCGCACTTCTCTGCGATCAATTCCAAGGGCTTCCGCAGCCTGCAGGAAGGCCAGCGCGTCAGCTATGACGTGACCCAGGGCCCGAAGGGTGCCCAGGCTTCGAACATCATGCCGGTCGAGTGATCGACCCGCATGTGCGGAAAAACCCCGCCTAGGCGGGGTTTTTTTTTAAGGATGCAGTCGCCCAGGGAGGGACTGTAATGAGCAAGACACTGGATATCGCCATCGTCGGCTACGGCACGGCTGGCCAGGCGTTGGCCGTGCTGCTGTCGCGCGATGGGCACCGGGTGCAGGTGTTCGAGCAGGCCGCAACGCCGGGCCCGGTAGGCGCGGGCTTCCTGCTGCAGCCCAGTGGCCTGCAGGCGCTGTGGCAGATGCAGCTGATGCCGCAGGTGCTGGAGCACGGCGCGGTGGTGCGCCGCCTGTACGGCGAAACCCCATGCGGTCGCGCGGTAATGGACATGACCTACGCCGGGCTGGATGCGCGCCTGTGTGGTGTGGGCATGCAGCGCGGGGCGCTGTTCTCGCTGCTGGATGCGGCCTGGGATGCCAGCCCGTCGCTGCATGTGGACAGCCGCATCAGCGCTATCGATGACACGTTGCAGCGCGTGCAGGACCAGCACGGGCGCTGGCATGGCCCGTTTGATCTGGTGATCGCCACCGATGGTTCCGGCTCCGGGCTGCGCGCGCAGGTGCAGGGCACCAAGCTGGATCGCGTTTACCCGTGGGGGGCGCTGTGGTGCCTGCTGCCGCGCGGCGATTGGCCGCATGGCGACGAACTGCGCCAACGCTATGTGGCCGCGCGCAAGATGATTGGCTTGTTGCCGGTGGGCAGTCGTCCGGGCGACAGCGAGCAGCGACTGAGCTTCTTCTGGAGCCTGCCGCGAGATGGTTTCCAGGCCTGGGAACGCGACGGGCTGGAGCCGTGGCTGGATGAGATCGCCACGCTGTGGCCGGAAGCGCGCGAGCGGCTGGCCGGGATAACAGTGCAGGCGCAGCTGGCCCGCGCCAGCTACCGCGATGCGGTGATGCAGCGCTGGTACCGCGGGCGTCTGGTACTGGCCGGTGATGCTGCACATTCGATGAGCCCGCAGCTGGGGCAGGGCGTCAACATGGCGCTGATGGATGCGATGGCGCTGCGCGATGCCTTGCGTGCCGAGCAGAACATTGATGCTGCGTTGGCGCGCTACCAGCAGCAGCGCAAGGCGCATGTATGGCTATACCAGTTCTGGAGCCGCTGGCTGACGCCGATCTTCCAATCCGATCACGATTGGATCGCAACCAGCAGGGACCTGCTGTTCAAGCCAATGGGTCGCATGCCTGGCGGACGCGGCCATATGCTGCGTGTGCTCAGTGGTACCCAGCATGGCTTGTTTGGCAAGTTGGCGCTGCAGGATGAATTCATCGCTGCGCTGGCCGAGGTCGCGCAGAAACGCTGAGCAACGCGCCGGCGCAGCGCGCTTGAGGCAGAATCAAAGGCGGTCCTCCCCGAGTCGCCGCCATGCTGCCGCAGCCGCCGCCGTTTGAAACCCACGTCGTCGACAACCAACCGCCACCGTTTGCCGAGCGCGATCTGTGGCAGGACGATCTGGCCTTGCAGCAGTGCGTGCAACGCGAGGGCGCTGAGTCCTTTGCGGGCGCCTTGCAGCACTACGGCGTGTTGGCTGGTGGCGAGCTGTACCGCATCGGCTTTGATGCCAACCGACAGCGGCCGCTGCTGCGCACCCACGACGCGCACGGCAATCGGATCGATACCATTGATTTCCATCCTGCCTACCATCGGCTCATGGCCACGGCGAAAACCCGTGGTGTGGCCGGGTTGTCCTGGCGTTCGGCGCAGCCCGGCGCGCATGTGGCGCGTGCGGCGCTGAGCTATCTGCATCACCAGGCCGAAGCTGGCACCAGTTGCCCGCTGACCATGACCCACGCCGCCGTGCCGGTGTTGCGCCAGGAGCCTGCGCTGGCCGAATGGGCCAGCAAGGCAGCAGCGCCGTTCTATGACGCGCGCGACCTGCCCATCGGTGACAAGCCGGGCATCACCGTCGGCATGGGCATGACCGAGAAGCAGGGCGGCTCCGATGTGCGCAGCAACACGACCATGGCGACACCGTTGGCGGGCGAGGGCGAGTACAGCCTGATTGGGCACAAATGGTTTTTCTCCGCGCCGATGTCCGATGGCTGGCTGGTGCTGGCGCAGGCACCCGGTGGATTGAGCTGCTTTTTGATGCCGCGGCGACTGGCCTGCGGGCGGCGCAACAATTTCCATCTGATGCGCTTGAAGGACAAGCTCGGCGACTGGGCCAATGCATCCAGCGAAGTGGAGTTCTGTGGTGCCTGGGCGCGTCGCGTTGGCGAAGAGGGGCGCGGCGTGGCAACCATCATCGAGATGGTGATGCTGACCCGGCTGGACTGCATGCTGGGCTCAGCCGCGCAGATGCGCATGGCCTTGGCGCAGGCGCTTCATCATGCGCGGCACCGGCGCAGCTTCGGCAAGCTGCTGGCCGAGCAGCCGTTGATGGCCAATGTGTTGAGCGATCTGGCAATCGAGTCGGAAGCGGCGACCACCTTGGCGATGCGTGTGGCACGTGCTGTGGATGGCGCGGCGCAGGATCCACATGAAGCTGCATTCGCGCGGATCGGCACGGCCATCGGTAAGTTCTGGATATGCAAGCGCGCACCAGCTTTCGTCAACGAAGCGCAGGAATGCCTGGGCGGTGCCGGCTATGTGGAAGAGTCGATGCTGCCGCGGTTGTACCGGCAGGCGCCGCTGAACTCGATCTGGGAAGGCAGCGGCAACGTGCAGTGCCTGGATGTGCTGCGTGCCTTGCAGCGCGAGCCGGAAACCCGCGTTGCGTTGTTGGCCGAACTGCAGCAGTTCGCTGGCCGCAACGATGCCTACGACAACGCGTTGCAGGTGCTATTGGGCAGGCTGCAAGGGGCTGAGTTGGTGCAGGCCGATGCGCGCACGCTGGTCGCCGATATCGCGGTGTTGTTGCAGGCGGCAATGCTGCTGCGCGCGGACAGCCCATTGGCGCAGGCCTTTGCAGACTCGCGGCTGCGCCAATCGCAGCCGGTGTACGGACTGCTGTCGGCAGATACACCGTTCGCGGACATACTGGCTCGCGCCATGCCGGCAGGAGTGGCGTAAGCCGCGAAGCCAGTAGCAAGGCAAACACCATCAAAACCCGCAATCAACCATTCTGCAATTGCCGACGCACCAGTAGGTTCGACCTTTATCGGCTTCGCGGCTTACGCCGCTCCTACCGCTGCTCGCTTCAGCCAACGCCATCCAGCGCCGGGTCGAAACGCAGTACCTGGTTGCGACCGCTGCGCTTGGCCCGGTACAGCGCGGCATCGGCCTTGCGCAGGAGGGTGAGGCCAGCCACGCCATCAACCGGATACGTCGCCACGCCCAGCGAGATGGTGATCGGCGGCAGCGTCTTGCCGGAGAACGGCACGCTCATCTGCGACAGCGCAATACGCAGTTCCTCGGCCTGGCGCAGGGCATTGCTGCTGTCCGACTCGGGCAGGATCACGGTGAACTCTTCGCCGCCATAGCGGCAGGCGATGTCCTCGCCGCGCAGGCGCGAACCCAGCAGCTGGCCGATGGCTGCCAGCAAGGCATCGCCGCCGCCGTGACCGTGGGTGTCGTTGAACTGCTTGAAGTGATCCACATCCAGCATGATCACCGACAGCGGGAAGTCGCGGCGGCCGCAGCGGGCGATTTCGCGGGTCAGTGATTCTTCCAGATAGCGGCGGTTGTACAGGCCGGTCAGCGGGTCGCGGATCGACTGCAGGCGCAGCGACTCACGCAGGCGCAGATTGCTCAGGGCAAGCGACAGCTGCTCCACTGCCGATTCGGCGATGTTCAAGCGCGGCAGCGGGCCGGGGCCGGCACCGGAAAGAAACAGAAAACCAATCTGCACGCCTTGGGCTGACATCGGGATGCAGGCGGTGGCCACACTTTGGCCGTGCTCAGGCCGGCTGATGTGCGGGCAGCTGGCATCGCGCAGCAGGTCATCAATCACATGCGGTTGCCCACGCCGTATCGCCCAGCAATCGCTGGGTGGCAAGAATGCGCTGGTTTCCACCAGGGGCTTGCCCCAGCTGACGATGTTCTCGACACGGTCATTGGAGGCGCGCAGCAGATAGACCGAGCCGGCGACATTGGGCATCAGCGCTTCCAGTGTGCGCGCGCTGATTTCCAGGGCTTCTTCCGGGTTGGCGCAACTCTGCAGCAGGCCGGTATAGCGGCCCAGGGTCTGCAGGTCGGCGCTGGAACGTTCGATCTGTTCCAGGTTGCCTGCTAGTTGCTGGCTGGCGCTGGCTGCGCGTTTCTCAGCGCGGGTGCGGCGGCGCAGCTCGGACAGCAGGATGCCGTAGACCGATGCGACCACGGCCAGGCCGAAGGGGATGCCGGCAAAGGCGAGCCCCAGCAGCAGGTCGGCGCTGCGGCGCGAGCTGGCGGCGCGGTCCACCAGTCGTTCGTGTTCTTCCTCGACCATGGTCCGCACCTGCTCGCGGATCGCGCTGGTGGTGCGGAATGCGCTCTGGTTGATTGCCGCGCGTGCGGCGTCCAGGCCTTGTCCGTCATAGATATCGACGACATGCTGGATCTGCTGCAGGCGCCGGTTCACCAGTTCCTTGAGCTTGATTGCGTTGCGCGCCTGGTCGGGATTGTCAGGGACCGACTTGGACAGGCCGCTCAGCAGCAGTGGCAGCCGTTCCACGCTCACCTGGTAGTCCAACAGATAGGCCTGGCTGCCGGTCAGCAGATAGCCACGTTCGGCCGACTCGGCATCGAGCACCATCGACTGGATCTCATCAATCCGGCTGATGACTTCGTGGGTATGGGCGACCAGCCGTGCATCGGCGATGAACCTGCGTGCGCCGACGAATACACCGACGCCAATGGCGACGAACACCAACGCCGAAAATATCAGCGCGAATTTACTGCCCGTGTGTTTCCGCATCCGGCCCTTGACTGCATGATCGAGGTGATACGCACGTGCTGCCTACGCGTACGTGATCACATGCCTTCCCGGATGTGGTGTGCATCCGGCCCCCTATGGCATCACGCATCCAGCGCGAGCATCACGCAGCTGTCATCGGCATGACAGCTGCGTGGCGAAGTCTATCAATGCTTGGCAGCGTCTGCTTTTTCGCGCGCTTGCTTGGCTGCATCGTGGGCGTGGTCGGCAACTTTCTGCGCCGCGTCGGCGGTAGCGGCGCTGGCATCAGCGGCAGCGTCCTTGGCAGCGACCGAGGCGTCGTCGGCAGCCTTGGCGGTGGCGTCGGCGGCGTTATCCAAGGCCTGCTGCGATTCGGCGGCAGCGTTACGGGTTGCCGCAGCAGCCTGGTCGGCGGCATCGCGGGTTGCGTCGGCAGCGGATTCGGCTGCGTTCTTGGCTGCATCGGCGGCATGGTCTGCAGCAGCGGCTGCGTCCTGCTTGGCCTGCTCGGCGTTACGGTCATTACAGCCAGCCAAAGCCAGCACCAAGCCTGCGGTCAGTACGGGGACAAACAGCTTCATTGCACTCTCCTGGGATGGGCCAATGCGATCAGCCTAGGGGGTGGCGTATTCAGATCACGTCAACGCCCCATCGCACGACGCGTCTTGTTCACGCAGGGCAGTGCAGCTGCTGGGCAGCGGATTGTGCGATGCAATCGAAGCCACAAAAAATGGCCAGTGTCAAGCCCTTCGTGCAAATCATGCGGGGCTTGAAATCATATACGGGGCAAGAAGTTAGCTCTGTTTAGTGCCACTTGCAGGGGATGCGGCGTTGTCGCCTGGGTGTCACATAAGAGCCAACCGAAAGCAAGCCCAAGCGAGTTGGGGCGCTGACTCTTTCGAGCGTTTGATGATCTTATCTATGGTAGAAACGATCCGTTACCGAATCATCCCGCGAACGGCCAACCTGAAGCTGACCGTCCGATAGATAGTCTGGGCTTGCTCAATAGCGATATTCAACTCGCTTGAATAACACTAAAAGTACACTGCGGAGTAGCAGTCACAACCATTTTTTAACTCTCGCATCTAGGCGTCAGCTAAATCAAGAGTTTCTCGAGCAGAAATCCATGGCGATACGCTTCGGCATTTCTGAAGCAAAAGAAGCAAGCTCAGGATATATAAAATCTCGTGACAGCCCATAAAAATTTAACTCTCGATGAATCTGAGGCACATACTCCCTCCTTATATCAATTCGAACAATCTCGGAATCGGGAGATATTTTTTTAACTTCCTCAGGGTCATGCGATGACACCGTATTCTCCTTGCAAAATCCTTTCGCCTCATATGCTGGCCTATCTATACTTTTTGAAAAAAGAAAAACGCCTTGTTGATTCTTTATTCTAGTATTAATGGGAAGAGGATCAACTATATACTGCCTATCCCCATGCAGCGTAACGGTACTAGGGTGCGCAAGAAAATTCACCGAAGATTTTTGCAGAACCCCCAATGCCCCTCCAAAATTTATTCCCTTTCCTGCTCCTGTACTAGCCCTCAGGCAACTCAATGAAAATGCATAAGCACAGCTAAGTTCAGGATGAATCTGAACTGGCGGAAAGCAAACCTCAAAAGATGAATCACGATTGGTAATTTCAGACAAATCACTCACTAAATCATCTGCCGTTCCACCTCCAAGCAGCTTTCGCTCAATGTAGCGAGAGAAGTCTAAGAATTTTCTTTGCTCTGAAATTATGGAATTTAAAAGATAGTTCCCGCTAAGCACAGATATTTTTTCTTCATTTTTATCACGAAGCATATATACGGAAACATTTTCAGAATCCGCCCTCGCTTCAGTGGAGAAATATAGTGCGACAAGAGGATTTCTCGTCCAGTCAATGAGTCTGGTGGGCATCCCGTAATGTTGCGCTGTCATAATTACATCCAGGTCATTTAGGCTGTAATTTTTGAGGTGGCTTACTTCTTGATATATTGGAATATTGTTTTTAAACTCAGAAAAAATCTTGTTTGTCAGCATGTATCCATAATTATCTGCAGCTGATTCAGGCTTGTTATTTAAAATAAACCGAAGGAGGGACGAATTGACATCAAATTCACTTGATGTTTGCCCTCGAAAGAAAGCTCGGCCAGCATCAGGATAAAGCTCTTTCACGACTCTAAGAAAGTCACCAACGCCACGTATTTCCATAAATTCAGCAAATCCTTTTTTTTCGTGAAACAGTTAGAGGTTCACTAGCATTTTAAATATATTTGCAAGCTATCGAGAACCTTTTATTCGCTTGAAGTTCCGATCCCCCGCCATGAACGCCTCCAGCATGTGCGGGATCAGCGTCGTGGCATCAACGGCCTCACCATACGCCTGCGCATGCAGTGCGGCGTAGCGGTCGAGATCGGCTTTCAAGCTGGCCGGGCAAGCGAAGGTCAGCTTGACGCTTTCGGTCTTGGGCAGCGGCCCCAGCCGCAGTTTCCTAGTCGTGCTCATCGGGAAGTCCCCTTGTTGAAGAACAGCGGCTGATAGGGCCGCAGCACCAGATCGCGGTTGAGGATGATGCGCACCGGCAAGCCCGGCCGGCTGGTCAGCGTGGGCTGGATGTTGAGGTTGCGTAGGGTCATTTCCTGGCCGACTTGGTTCACGGTGTCCTGCAGGCTGTCGCGCCCGGCGATGATGACGCGATCGCCGTCCTGCCGGTTCTCAGGTGCAGCCAGCTCGGCCCCCACGCCCAGTAAGGTGGTCATGACCGCGCCAGCAAAGATCCGATCCCAATGCCAGTCCACATCATCTTCCAGGCCGGCATAGCCTGCTGGATCGGTGCCGACCAGATTGTCGAGCGTCAGCGATGAGGTATCGGGCAGGATGATGCGATTCCACACTACCTGTACGCGGCTCTGTCCGTAGCTGACCTGGCTGTTGTATTTGCCCAGGATGCGCGAACCCTGCGGGATCAGCAGTAACTTGCCGGTGGCGGTGTCATAGATCGGCTCCGTCACCGTGGCGATCACGTCACCCGGAAGGTCAGACTTGATGCCCGTAACCAGCGCCCCAGCAATCACGGTTCCAGCCATGACCTGATATGGCGATGCCGGCATTTGCAGGTTGCCGGAATTACGGGTTTCTACAGAACCGCCTGTCAGGAACGCCTCTTTCTGGTCTTGACGGTTCTGCACGGCAGTCGGGTCAGTGGGCTGGGCCGCCGTCGAGGCCGGGCCAGCCGCCAGCGGATCAAAGGCGGCATTGCCGACAAAGCCCGGAGCGGCAGCAACTTGCGACTGCGCCACGGGCGCAGCCTGCGGGGAGCCGGGGCGGAAGAACACCGACGAAGCTGCAGCCGCTTCTTCCTCCTTGCGCAGCGCATCGTTGGGGTCGTAGTTTGGGATATGTCATGTACCTTGACGGATAAGAATGGTGTTGGCGGATCGGGAAACGGCATTAACTGGAATGGCCCCGGCTCCATGGACACCCCAGAATAGGGTCAACCGCGGAGGTGATCCATGGCAAACCAACGTTTCAGTGCAGAGTTCAAGCGCGAGGCGGTCAGGCTGCT
>NZ_JBRREB010000076.1:0-14527 GCF_056759995.1 Stenotrophomonas sp. STEN030
CGCCTCCCGCCGGTTGGTGCGGGGTAACGTTTGGGGGGTGCAGGGCCGTCTCTTCCCGGGATGCTGTTTAAGCGCTATCCCCCCCGCGGAGCTGGGGGGGGCACTACCTCCAACAGCACAGCGACCCCTCCCCTTGGCTTTCGGCCAAAGGGAGGGAGCGCATGGCCACTACCAGACCTTGACCCGCTTCTCAGGTGCAAGATACAGCTTCTGCCCTTCCTTGACCTCGAACGCCGGGTACCACGCATCCAGGTTGCGCACGGTCAACGCACGGAACTGACCCGGTGCATGCACGTTGGTCAACAGCGAATTGCGCAGCGCCTGCTCACGCGCCTTGCTCCGCCACGCCTGGGCGAAACCAAGGAAGAAGCGCTGGTCAGGGGTGAAGCCTTCCAACGTCTGCTCCTGCTTGCCCTGCAGTGACATTCGGTAAGCGTCATAGGCGGTGCCGAGACCGGCAACGTCGGCGATGTTTTCGCCCAGCGTCAGGCGACCGTTGACGCGCACGCCTGGGAACGGCTCGTAGCTGTCGAACTGCATGGCCAGCGCATCACCGGCAGCGTTGAACTTCTTCAGGTCGTCCGCCGTCCACCAGTTGTGCAGCTTGCCGGTTTCGTCGAACAGCGCGCCGGCATTGTCGAAGCCGTGGCTGATTTCATGACCGATCACCGCACCGATGGCGCCGTAGTTGATCGCATCATCGGCGGCACCGTCGAAGAACGGCGGCTGCAGGATCGCTGCCGGGAACACCAGACGGTTTTCCAGCGGCACGTTCATCGCATTGATGGTCTGCGGCAGCATCGCCCATTCGCTGTGGTCGACCGGCTTGCCGAGTTTGGCGATATTGCGCTGGTATTCGAACAGCGAGGCGCGCTGGGCGTTGCCCAGTGCATCGTCAGCCTTCACTTCCAGCGCACTGTAGTCGCGCCACTTGCTCGGGTAGCCCATGTCCACCTTGAGCCCGGCGACCTTGGCCTTGGCGTGCGCCTTGGTTTCCGGCGACATCCATTCCAGCGCGTCGATGCGCTTGGCGAAGGCGGCGATGATGTTCTTGGCCATCTCATCGGCGCGTGCCTTGGTGTTGGCATCGAAATGGCGCTCGACGTAGATCTTGCCAACCGCCTCGCCAACGGCGGTATTGGTCTCGGCCACGGCACGCTTCCAGCGATCGCTCTGCTGCGGGGTGCCGCTCATCGCGGTGCCGTGGAAGGCGAAGTGTGCGTCGGCGAAGGCCTTGGGTAGATAGGTCGCGGCCTCATCCAGCGCATGGAAGGCCATGTAGTCCTTCCACACATCCAGCGGCTCACTGGCGACCAGCTTGGACAGGCCGGCCACGGCCTTGGGCTGCCAGACGATGAAGTCCTGCTGTGCACCCAGATTGGCGCCTTCCAGGAACGCTTTCCAATCCATGCCCGGTGCCTTGCCGGTCAGGTCGGCCTGCTTCCAGGCGTTGGCGCCCTTCTGCACGTCGTTGGTTTCTTCCTGGGTGGCGTGGGCGCGGGCGATCTTGGTTTCCAGCGCGACGATGCGTGCCGCCTTGGCGGCCGCATCCTTGTCGCCGGACAACTCCAGCAGCTTGCTCACATAGCCTTCATAGGCCTTGCGCAGCTCGGCCATACGGCCGTCCTGCAGGTAGAAGTCGCGGTCCGGCATGCCCAGGCCGCCCTGCACCAGGTAGGGCGCGTTGCGATCAGGCTGCAGCAGATCCACCGATACCCACACGCCGAACAGGTGCGGGGTGTAGAAGTTGGTGGCGTTGAGCAGATCCACGTCGGCGCGCATGCTGGCGCCCAGTGCCTTGGCCAGCGCCGGTTTGTCGGCAATACCGGCAATGGCTTGCAGCGCCGGCTGCACGGGCGCGGTGCCACGCGCCTCGATGCCCGCTTCGTCCATGAATGCGGCGTAATAATCCCCAATCTTGCGGACTTCGCCGGGGTTGGCTTTGCCTGCTTCTTCCATGATGGCGCGGGTGTCGGCCAATGTTTTCTCTGCGATCACATTGAAGCTGCCATAACTGGAGCGATCGGCCGGTATCTCGGTGCGCTGCACCCATTGCCCATTGGCGAAATCGTAGAAGTTGTCGCCGGCGGCGACGCTGCGGTCCATGCCGTCGGCATCAAAGCCAAAGCTGCCCAGCTGCGGTTTGGCGGTGCCGGTGGCCGCTGCGGGTGTTGCGCTGCTATCAGCGGCGGGCGCGCTGGCGTCTTTTGCACAGCCGCTAAGGGCGAGTGCGGTGCCGATTGCCAGTACCAGGAAGGAACGTTGCAAAGCCATGACGATATCCAGAGGATGTGTATGACAAGTCTAGACCTCGAACCCCGTTCACAAAGATATTGATTCTGGCACTTGACGGATGTGCACAAGTGCGGGGAATGCGAGAAAATTGGTCACGCACTCTTCACGCCGACGGTGATTGTGCTGCATGCTTGAGCGAACGCGCTGCAGATGGTGTCTGGGGAGACATTGGCAGGGTGGAGTATGTGGTGTTCGCATGCGACCGTTGCAGGTCCCCACCTGCCGGTTCCTAGTTGTAGTGATGCCAGGACCAACATACGCAATGCCAGCTTTCCGCCTACTGATACGTTGGACTCACCGGTGACTCGGACGCCGGCTCATCCATTGCGGGTCATGATCATTGCCGGCGTGGCGGTGGGTTTGCTGTTGGCGGGCGGCATGATCAGCATGTTGTGGAACGACCGCAACAGCCGGCTTGAGGCGGCGCAGCGGCAGTCGGCCGCGCTGGCCAGCGGCAGCAGCCGTCTGTTGCGCGCGCAGTTGGTCACCTGGGAACGCGCGTTGCGCGGCACCGCCAGTGACACCAGGGAGTTCTATCGACAGGTGCCTGATCAGGCGCCTGCTTTGTTTGAGGCCAGTCTGCGTGGTGTGCTGGAGCGCAACCAGGACCTTGCTTCCATTACCTTGGTGGATGATCACGGTGTACCGCTATCGGCGGGGGTAGGCGACCTCACATTGCAGAGTTGGGTGGTTCCGGAAAACCGCCTGCTCAATGGTGGCCTCTATGTTGGTGCGCTGGAGCAGGCGCCCGACAAACACTGGGTGCTGCGTGCAGCCTTGCAGGTGCAACCGGGCCAGTGGCTGTTGACACGGGTTCGGCTGGGAGCGTTCCAGGAGGTGGTCAGTGGCCTGGATCTGGGCCGCGATGGCACAGCTTCCATTGGCAATCGTTACGGGCAGTTGCTGGCGCATAGCCGTGATCCGGAGCGCTTGATCGGCAGCCCACTGGCGAAGCCGATGCGGGTTCTGCCGCCATCACCGACGGTATTGAAACGCGGTGTGGTGACCAGCCCCTTTGACGGCCAGCGCCGCATCGCAGCGGTCAGCGTGCCAACAGATTTCCCGTTGAGCCTGTACGCCTCATTGTCCTACCGTGAGGTGATGGCTGGCTGGTATCTGCTGCTGTATGCCTCCATCGGCATCTATCTGCTGTATCTGGCCGGCTTTGCCTACCTGCTGTATCGGGTTGACCGCAGTACCCGTCACCAGCAACAGCTCAGCGAAGAGTTGCAGGCCGGCAATGCCGAACTGGCATTGGCACATGAAGTTGGCAAGGTCGGCACCTGGTCCATCCATGGCGAACGACCGATCGTGTATTGGTCGGCGTTGACCCAGCAGATGCTGTCCGTGGCTGGGCGCAGCACCTCGCTGGAAGGATTTCTGGCGCGGGTGCATGAGGAAGACCGCGCCTGGTTGAAGGACATGCTGGTGCGCGCGCTGGCCGGCAAGGGCGCCTTGAACGCGATGTTCCGGCTGCGCAGTGGCGATGGTTCCTTGCGCTGGCTGTCCGCGCGCGGTGAGCTGGTCGACGATGCGGGCGACAGCAAGCGCCTGGCCGGTGCAGTGGTCGACATCAGCGAGCGGGTCAACACCGAGGCGCGCGCGCAGGAGGCCCAGCGCCAGTTCCGGCTGGTGTTCGATCGCAACCCGGCGCCGTTCTGGATCTTCGATCTGATCACCCTGCGCTTCCTGGAAGTGAACCAGGCCGCGATCGATCAATACGGTTATAGCCGCGACGAGTTCCTGGCGATGTCCATCCTCGACATCCGCCCGACAGCGGAATGGGATGAGATCCGCCAGACCGCCGGCCGTGCCTTGAGTGGTGATCTGCTGGGGCTGCAGGTCAGCACCCACCTGCGCAAGGATGGCAGCGCCTTCCATGTACAGGGGCATTTCGCCAAGCTGGAATTTGCCGGCCGCAATGCCTGCCTGGTGCTGGCCGAGGATGTCAGCCAGCGCCTGCGTTACGAAAACGAACTGGCCTACCGCGCCAGCCACCATGCCGGCACCGGCCTGCTCACCGTGCGCGCTCTGTCCGAGCGGCTGGATGCTGGCAGTCTGGGCTACACCATTGCCCACGTGCAGTTGCGTGGCCTGCAGATGATCACCGATACCCTCGGCCGTGATGCCGGTGAAGAGGCGCTGCGCGCGGTGTCGGTGCGGCTGGGTGGCCTGGCTGCCCGCTATGGCCTGCTTGCGCACCAGCCAGCCGAGGACTTCGTGCTGGCGATAGAAGGCGAGGGCGATCCGCAGATGGCACTCAATGCCTTGTTGGCGGCGGTAGCCGAGCCCATCCGCGGCCGCGATACCTATCACCAGCTGGAAGCACGCATCGGTGTGGCCAGCTGCCCGCAGGACGGCGAACTGGCCGAGCAGGTGCTGGGCCGCGCCGCACAGGCGGCGCACGCCGCGCGCGAAACCGGTGTTGCCCTGCTGCGCTTCAATACCGGCATGGCGGCGCACTACACCGAGCGGCTGCAATTGGCCGGGCGCATCCACATGGCCATCGACCGCGGTGAATTCCTGCTGCACTTCCAGCCCATCATGGATGCCTCCGAAGGCAGTCCGGTGGCGCTGGAGGCCTTGCTGCGCTGGCCGCAGGCCGATGGCAGCTTCATCGCGCCGGGTGACTTCATCCAGTTGTGCGAAGACACCGGCCTGATCATCGCGCTCGGCCGCTGGGTGATCCACGCCGCCGCACGTGCGCAGAAACAATTGTCTGCCGCCGGCTGGCAGCACCTGCCGATCGCGGTGAATGTCTCGGCCGTGCAGTTGTTCAACAGTGACCTGGTAGGCGAGTTCAGCCGTGCCATGCAGGACCACGGCCTGGCCCGTGGTGCGCTGCAGATGGAGCTCACCGAGAGCGTGCTGATGCGCAATCCCACCCAGGCGCTGCAGACCCTTGGTCATCTGCATGCCAATGGCGTAGGCGTGGCACTGGATGATTTTGGTACCGGTTTCTCCAGCATGTCCTACCTGCAGCACCTGCCGCTGGACTCGCTGAAGATCGATCGCGGTTTTGTCAGCGATGTTGAAACCAATCCGCGCAACGCCGCCATCTGTCGCGCGCTGTTGTCGTTGGGCCACAGCATGGGCTTGTCGGTGATCGCCGAGGGCGTGGAGACCGAAGGCCAGCGCCGCTGGCTGGCCGCGCATGGCTGCGATCAGGTGCAGGGTTACCTGCTGGGCCGGCCGATGCCGCTTGAGCAGGTGCTGACCATGCTGGCAGACAGCCGCTCAGTCTGAGCGAGCGGCGTCTTCGTCCAGGCATTCGACCAGATAGTCGATGAAGCTGCGCACCTTGGGTGCCAGATGGCTGCGGCTGGCATAGACCGCATAGATGCCAATGGCCGGCACTTCCCACTCGGGTAGCACCGGCACCAGGCGGCCATCGGCCAATGCCTGGTCGATGATGAAATCGGGCTGGGCGATGATGCCCATGCCGGCGATGGCGGCTTCACGCAGCACCTCGCCGTTGTTGGCGCGCAGATGTGGCTGCAGCGCAATGCTGACCTCACCTTGTGGCCCTTGCAGCTGCATCGCTTCGCCGGCGGCGGAGTAGGTATAGGACAGGCACTCGTGCGCGGTCAGATCCTGAGGGCTGGCGGGCGTGCCGCGCCGCGCCAGATACGACGGTGCCGCGCACAGACGGACGCGGACCTGGGCCAGATGCCGTGCGATCAGATTGGGCGCCGGCTGGCGGGTGATGCGGATGGCCAGATCGAAGCCTTCCTCGACCATGTCCACCAGACGGTCGGAGAGCTGCAGATCCAGTTCCACCTGCGGGTAACGGGCGCTGTAGGCCGGCAGCAGCGCGCCCAGCCGGGCAATACCGTAGCTGACCGGCGCATTGATCCGCAGCCGCCCCGAGGGCTGCAGCGCTTGTGCGCCGACCGAAGCCTCCAGCTCATCGAACTCGGCCAGCAGCTGCACGCAGCGTTGGTAATAGGCGGCGCCGGCGCTGGTCGGGCTGACCCTGCGCGTGGTGCGGTTGAGCAGGCGGGTGGACAGGCGCTTCTCCAGCGCTGCGACCTGGCGGGTGACGGCGGCGGTGGAGATGTCCAGAGCATCGGCGGCGGCGCTGAAGCCATTGCGCTCGACCACCGCGACAAACACCCGCATGGCATCGATGGTGTCCATTGTTTCCGTTTCCGCAATAAAACGTTGCCGTCGAGATTATTTGTTGCCGGCGCCCCAGGCAATAACCTGTGTGCTCCCCAAACCCCGTCAGGGAGCCCACGATGAGCAGCAAGCTGCCTTCCCTCTACATCTCGCATGGTTCACCGATGACCGCCCTGCAGCCGGGGCTGGTTGGCCCGCGCCTGGTCGAACTGGCTGCCGGGATGCAGCGGCCGCGGGCAATCGTGATGGCCTCGGCGCATTGGCTGCATCGCGCGCCGCGGGTATCGGCGGCGGCCCAGCCGGAGACCATCCACGACTTTGGCGGCTTCCCGGAGGAGCTCTACCAGCTGCAATATCCGGCACCGGGCGCCCCGGCGCTGGCCCAGGACGTGGCCCAGCGGCTGGCCGATGCTGGCCTGCAGCCGAGCATCGACCCGCAGCGCGGGCTCGATCATGGCGCCTGGGTGCCATTGCGCTATCTCTATCCGGAGGCCGACATCCCGGTGCTGCAGGTCTCGATCCAGCCAGGGCTGGGCCCGAAGCATCAGTTTGCGATGGGGCGTGCGCTGGCACCTCTGCGTGAGCAGGGCGTGCTGTTGATCGGCTCGGGCAGCATCACCCACAACCTGCATGACTGGCGCAATTACCAGGACGGCAAGGAAGCACCTTACGTGCGCCCGTTCATCCAGTGGGTGGAGCAGAAGCTGGAGGCCGATGACGTGCCAGCCCTGTTCGATTACCGCCAGCAGGCGCCGTTCGCGGCGCAGGCGCATCCCACCGATGAACACCTGTTGCCGTTGTACTTCGCGATGGGTGCGGCCGGTAGTGATGAACTTGGTGCGCAGCGGATTGATGCCGGCATCGACATGGGATTCCTAGCAATGGATATCTACCGCTTTGATGGCAAGGCGTGATTGACGGCTGCAGGTGACAGTTCGGCGTGCAGCGCAGGCACCAGCGCTGCACGCTGAGTTATCTCGCGCTGACATGATGCGATTGCGAGCGACGATCGAGCACATCGATAGCAGCATCGCCTGATTGCTGTGGTAATTTCCCGGTATTCATCCGCCACTGCCAGTGTCGGCAGCCTGCTGTCGTGGTAGTGAATCCGTGGAACGGGCATGCACACGATTGAAGTAGTTCTGGCGATGCTGGTGGCGGTAGTCGCCAGCGGCTATCTGGTAAGAATCCTCCCCTTCTCATTGCCGTTGCCCTTGGTGCAGATCGGCTTGGGCGCGCTGATTGCAGGCGTGTTCAATCGCGGCCATGCGCTTGAGCCGGACATGTTTTTCCTGTTGTTCCTGCCGCCGCTGCTGTTCCTGGACGGTTGGCGTATTCCCAAGCAGGGCCTGTTCCGCGACAAGGGCGCGATCCTGGAGCTGGCGTTCGGGCTGGTGGTGTTCACCGTGCTCGGTGCCGGCCTGTTGATCCACTGGATGATTCCATCGATGCCGTTGGCAGTGGCGTTCGCACTGGCGGCGATCATCTCGCCGACCGATCCGGTGGCGGTCAGCGCGATTGCTTCGCGCGTGCCGATTCCCAAGCGACTGATGCACATCCTGGAAGGCGAGTCGCTGTTGAATGACGCCTCCGGTCTGGTCTGCTTCCGCTTTGCGGTGGCGGCGGTTATGACTGGATCGTTCTCGCTGGCACAGGCGTCATTGACCTTCCTGTGGGTGGCCTTCGCCGGCCTGGCGATTGGCGTGGCGGTGACCTGGAGCGTGTCCACCTTCCAGCGCTGGTTATGGCGCAGCTTCGGTGAGGAGCCGGGTGCGGCGCTGCTGGTCAACCTGCTGATTCCGTTCGCCGCCTACCTGCTAGCCGAAGAACTGCATGCATCGGGCATCCTCGCCGCGGTCGCCGCCGGCGTGACCATGAGCTATGTGGAGCTGACCGGTCGCATCAGCGGCAGCATGCGCGTGCAGCGCAATGCGGTGTGGAACATGGTGCAGTTCAGCTTCAACGGCATCATCTTCGTGCTGCTGGGCGAGCAATTGCCGGGAATCGTCGAGCGCGCTATCGAGACGATGTCGGAGACTGGTCATCACAGCGCGTGGTGGCTGCTGGTCTATGTGCTGGCGATCAATGCCGTGCTGGTGGTGCTGCGGCTGGTCTGGGTATGGCTGTCGCTGCGCTGGAACCTGCTGCGGGCGCGGATGCGTGGCGAAAAAGAAACCACCAGTACCTCGTGGCGGGTGGTGTTGGCGATGTCGGTGGCCGGCGTGCGCGGCGCGATCACCTTGGCGGGCGTGTTGACGCTGCCGCTGATGGTGCCCGGCGGCGAGCCGTTCCCGGCACGTGATCTGGTGATCTTCCTGGCGGCGGCGGTGATTCTGGTGTCGTTGGTCGGCGCCAGCCTGATGTTGCCGCGCCTGCTCAAGGGCCTGGAGCTGCCCAAGGACGACGATAGCCGCCGCGAGGAGGACCTCGCCCGCAGGGCTTCATCCAAGGCGGCCTTGGCGGCGGTTGAGAAGGCCCGGCAGGGCTTGGTCGAGGGCCAATCCACCGGTGCGGTGCAACTGCTCAACGATGCCGCGGCACGGGTGAGCCTGCTGTACCAGCGCAATCTGGAAAAGGGTCAGGGCCCGGATGAAGACCCGGAGAAAGTGCGGCGCATGGAGCAGGCCTATCGCAGTCTGCGTACGGCCGGCTTGAACGCCGAGCGCGAGGAGCTGTTCCGTCTGACCCGGCGCGGACAGGTGTCTGATGAGATCGCGCGCAAGC
This sequence comes from Stenotrophomonas sp. STEN030, assembly GCF_056759995.1. Lineage (NCBI taxonomy): Bacteria > Pseudomonadati > Pseudomonadota > Gammaproteobacteria > Lysobacterales > Lysobacteraceae > Stenotrophomonas > Stenotrophomonas sp. STEN030. The sequence goes on from NZ_JBRREB010000076.1 coordinate 9,142, forward strand.
TGATCCGTAATCTGGATCTGCTGGAGACCCGGCAGAGGGATTGAGGGTGGTTGTTTTGGGTTCGCTTGTTAGAAGCTTCCCCTCACCCCAACCCCTCTCCCGTGAACGGGAGAGGGGCTAAAGCGGGCTTGCTTGCGCTCTGAAAGCCCCTCTCCCGCTCGCGGGAGAGGGGTTGGGGTGAGGGCAGGCTCTTAAGCTCTTAAACGTTCTTCAACTCAAGAAAATACGGCTCAACCGCACCCTTGATCTTCAAGGTCATCGGGTTGCCACGGCGGTCGCGGGCCTTGCCGGCCTGTACGCGGATCCAGCCTTCCTGCACGGAATACTCTTCCACGTCATCGCGCTCGATGCCGTTGAAACGGACGCCAACACCACGCTGCAGGGCTTCAGCATTGTGGAACGGACTCTGCGGGTTGATCGCCAAATGATCGGGAGGGGTATCGCTCATCGTGATTCTTGGGTGCAGGCCACCGTGGCCGACTTCTGCCGCACAGGATAACCGCTGCGGCCCTCGCTTCGGTTTTTGATGGCTTCCGTTGGCGGCCCGGGAGCGGCAAAATGCGCGCCATTACGTAGTGGAAACCGCCCCATGCCTGACAACAGCGCCGATTACGAAGACTCCGACGAACTGCGCCCGGATTTTGACGAAGACGACCATCCGGCGCGGGTCTGGAACCTGCTGTGGCTGATCAATCCGGGTGACGAAGACGCGGCGCTGCAGCAGTTCGACGCCTGGCGCGAAGCGCGCGCGGGCAACGAAGAAGACCCGAGCGACGAGCAATGGCTGTGGGATCTGAAGGACGCCATCGACTGGCGTTCAGGTTTCTATGTGGACTGGAAGGACACCGATTCCTTCGTTGCCGCGCTGGACGAAATGGCCGCGCGCTGGAATCTGAACATCGCCTGGGGCGGCGACTTCGATGATGAAGACTTCACCGACGACCTCGACGTGCCGATGTTGATGACCACCGCCCATGACCGCCTGCGCGAGCATGGTTACACGGTGTGGAACTGGAACACCGGTGGCGACGCCTACGCCGGCTGGGTGGCACTGAGCCGCGACGACGAAGCGATGCTGGCGCTGTGCTCGTTGCTGGGTGTCGAGGTTCGTCCAGGCAGCGACCCGTTCTAAGCCCGCAGCAACTGTAGTGCCGAGCCATGCTCGGCAGGGGCCTTACACGCAGTCTTGTAGGAGCGGCGTAAGCCGCGAAGCCGACAGCAATGAAATTGCAGCAATGCCTGCAATCGGATCGCCCACCACGTTCGCGGCTTACGCCGCTCCTACAAACCGTTGGTCAGGGCTGGTACAACGCCCGCGCATTGGCGATTACCCGCCGCATCTGAGCGCGATCGGTATGTCGCGATATCGCCTGCGCGCCCAGCGCGATGGCCCGCTCGCGCATTGGCGCCGGCACGTCGTAGTGCACGCCGCTGGGGCGGTTCTGGAAGGCTCTGCGTGGAATCCCGAGCTGCTGCGCCAGCGCATGCAGCTCGGGCAATGTGTCGGCCATCAGATGCGCCCAGCGCTCACCGCGCCAGGGATGTACTGCATCGTCGATATAGACCGTCACGTTCGGCCTTGGACTCAGGCCTTGGACTTGTCGTCGTCAGCCGGTACTTCTTCGGCAATCGCGATGGTTTCTTCCGCGACGTCTTCGGCAGCCGCTTCAACAGCGTCTTCGCCTTCGATGCCTTCAAACTCGGACACCAGACCAGCCAGGTAATCGTCGGCGGTCTTGCCTTCGTCAGCGGCCAGGTCGTCGATCATCTGCTGCAGCGCTCCGGAGTATTCCAGGGTGACCTTGCGGCCTTCCTTCTCCTGCACATTGGCAAGGTGCTTGAGCATGGCCAGCATCGGCACCGGGTTGTCGGCATTGCCCATGGTCTGGCCGCCGATGGCCAGCAGCCACTCGGTGCCCTGCAGGCCGATGGCAGCCACGACCTGGCCTTCTTCGTTGACCAGCACGGCGTGGTTCTGCACCGGCTGCTGGGCGTTCAGGCGCGAGAACGGGCGGCGCGGGGCCTGCTTCTTGCGCTTGTCGCGCTTGGCTTTGGAGAGCTTGGACATGATGTTCGGCTAATAGGAAAACGACGCCCATTGTAGGCGCAGCGGGCCCTTGCTGCCGGAACCGGGCTCAGCCGGGGCCGTCACTGACGCTGTCAGCCGGAGCCGCTGCGGTCGCCGCCGGGACGACGGTGGCCACCGGCACCGGCAGGCTGTCGGCCTGGTTCAGTGCCGCCGCTTCGGCTTCCTGGCTCATCACCACGATGCTGATGCGGCGGTTGATCGGGTTCTGCGGGTTGCTCTTGTCGAACAGCACCGAAGACGCCAATCCGACCACCCGCGCCACCTTGGCCGGGTCCATGCCGCCTTCCAGCAGCGCACGCCGCGCGGCATTGGCGCGGTCCGCACTCAGCTCCCAGTTGCCGTAGCCCACCTGGGTGGAATAGGCGGTGGTGTCGGTATGGCCGGTGAGGCTGATGTGGTTGGGCACCTGGTTGATGTAGCGCGACAGCTCCACCAGGATCGTCTGCGTATACGGCATCAGCCGCGCGCTGCCGAGGTCGAACATCGGCCGGTTCTGCTTGTCCACGATCTGGATGCGCAGGCCTTCCGGGGTGATGTCGAGCAGCAGCTGGTCCTTGAACGGCTCCAGCGCCTGGCTCTTGCTGATCGCTTCCTGCAGCTCCTGCTTCAGGGCTTCCAACCGCTGCTTGTCGCGCTCGCGCTCCTGTACCGGCGTGGGCACCGCTTCCTGCTGGTTCTGGAAGGGATCATTGCTGTTGCCGCGCGATACATCGGTGGCACCGCCCAGCTTGATCATCGAGGTGCTGGCGCCGCCGGGCCCGGCCATGCCCGGCGCCGGGGTACTGCTGCTGCCGGCCAACGGGCTGGGGTTGCGGAAGTATTCGGAAATCGCCGCGCGCTCGGGCTTGGTGGTGGCAGCCATCAGCCACAGCACCATGAAGAACGCCATCATCGCGGTGACGAAGTCGGCGTAGGCCACCTTCCACGAACCGCCGTGGTGGCCGCCGCCTTGGACTTTCTTCACCCGGCGTACGATCACCGTGGGTTTGGTCTCGGTCATGGCGTGCGCCTTACTTGATCGACTTCAGGTGCTGCTCGAAATCACTGAAGCCCGGGCGCAGTGCCGAGGGCACGGTCTTGCGGGCGAATTCCAGCGCGATCTTCGGGTTGTAGCCACGCAGGCAGGCCAGCAGCGCGGTCTTCACCGATTCGTAGATGCGTGCGTCCTGCTCGGCGCGTGCTTCCAGCGCCGCGGCCAGCGGGCCGACGAAGCCATAACCCAGCAGGATGCCGAGGAAGGTGCCGACCAGCGCGCCGGCCACGTGGGCGCCTACTTCCTTGATGTCGCCACCGATCGAGCCCATGGTGATGACGATGCCCAGCACCGCGGCGACGATGCCGAAGCCGGGCAGGCCATCGGCGACCTTGTTGAGCACGTGGGCCGGTTCCATCGCCTCGTGGTGGTGCTTTTCCAGCTCCAGTTCCAGCAGCGGTTCCAGCTCATGCGGCTCGATGTTCGAGCCGATCATCAGCCGCAGGCAGTCGGTGATGAAGTCCAGCAAGTGGTGGTCCGCCAGCACCTTGGGGTAATTGGCGAACACCGCGCTGTCTTGCGGGTTCTCGACGTGCTCTTCCAACGCCATGAAGCCTTCGCGGCGGGCCTTGTTGAGCAGTTCATAGAGCAGGCTGAGCACGTCCAGGTAGTCCTGCTGCTTGTACTGCGGGCCCTTGAACACGCTGAGCGTGGCCCGCAAGGTCTGCTTGACGGTCTTGAGCGGGGTGGCGATCAGGAACGCGCCGAACGAGGCGCCACCGATGATCACCAGCTCGTAGGGCTGCCACAGCGCGCCCAGGCGGCCATGCGCACCGACGTAGCCGCCCAGGACAGCGAAAATGACAACGAGCAGGCCAACGATGATAAGCATGGGGGCAGACAAGGGGAGGGGATATCCCGTTGTCGGCCGTCAGCGGAAAATCTGTAGCGCCGGGCGGCTCCTGTAGTGCCGAGCCATGCTCGGCAGGGGCTTTACCGGTAAGGCTGCCCTGTAGTGCCGAGCCATGCTCGGCAGGGGCTCTACTAGTGATGCTTCTGCCGAGCATGGCTCGGCACTACAGCTGACGCCATTGCTTACGCCGCTGGCTCTGCCTCGGCACCACCACGCTGCAGCGGGTCCGGGTACGGCTGGCCATTCTCGACAAACCCCAGCGATACCGAATTCAAGCAGTGCCGCTCAAAGGTCGGTGGCGGACCATCCGGGAACACGTGGCCAAGATGACTGCCGCAACGTGCGCAGACAATCTCGGTGCGGATCATGCCGTGGCTGATGTCGCGGATTTCACGCACGTGCGCCGGATCAAACGGGGCGAAGAAGCTGGGCCAGCCAGTGCCCGAATCGAACTTGGTGCTGGAGCGGAACAGCGGCAGCGCGCACAGACGGCAGCAGTAGACGCCGTCACGCTTGTTATCCAGGAATACGCCGCAGAACGGCGCCTCGGTGCCGTGATGCAGCAGCACGCGCTGTTCCTCGCTGCTGAGCCCGGCGATCAGGGCATCACGTTCGGCGTTGCTGGGAGGGGTTAGATCGAAGGCGGTCATGGCGCTGCATCCGTGGGACAGATATCAATGGTAGGGGCGGGCAGGGGCCAGTCCAAGGGCGCATTCATGGCGGCGCAAGCTGTGCCGGCGCATGCTCGGCTGGTGGAAGAACGGGAGAAGGCGATGAAACGGACTGCGTATCTGGCGCTGGCAGTGTTGGCGCTCGTGCCGTTGTTCGCACAGGCGCAATTGCAGCAGCCACCGTCACCCACCGCAACGCGTCCGGTGACGCTGCCACCGCCGTCGCGTCCGCCGGTAACGGTGCCATCGGACCAGCGGCAGGAGGATGTGCGGCCGCTGCCGCCACGACCGGTCACCAAGCCCAAGCCGACACCGAAGGTGAAGCCGATCAGCCAACCAGCGCAGCCCGTGCGGCCGATCTACGACAGCAAGGGCCAGCCGGCGCCGCAGATGCGCCAGACCAGTCCGGGCCGGGTATTGGATACCCGTACCAATCGCTATTACGACACCGTGCCCAGCGGTCTGGGTCAGCAGGTAGTGCCACCGCCTGCCGGCACGCGCTGACCATGTAGTGCCGAGCCATGCTCGGCAGGGGCTTCACCGATAGAGCGTCCATGTAGTGCCGAGCCATGCTCGGCAGGGGCTTCACCGATAGAGCGTCCATGTAGTGCCGAGCCATGCTCGGCAGAGGCTTCACCGATAGAGCGTCCATGTAGTGCCGAGCCATGCTCGGCAGAGGCTTCACCGATAGAGCGTCCATGTAGTGCCGAGCCATGCTCGGCAGAGGCTTCACCGATAGA
>NZ_JBRREB010000077.1:0-14363 GCF_056759995.1 Stenotrophomonas sp. STEN030
CGAATGGTTGGGCGCCCCGTGGGCCGGCCGCCCCCGGGGGGGAGGGGGTCTCCCACGTCGGCCCCCCCGGGCCCGGGTCGGGGCTCTACAGGGTCAAAAGCTACCCCTCCCTAGCCCTCCCCTTCGCTGCGCGAAAGGGAGGGGATTGGAGCTACTGCCCTGCACCGAAGCGGTAGGTCACACCCAGCATCGGGCCGGACAGGGATACATCCAGGCGCTTGCCCTTGTCGCGGTAATCCAGGCTCTGATGGCGGTAGCCCATCGATACGAACAGCTTGTCCGTTGCCTGGTAGTTGGCCAACGCCAGCAGCTGCCACGTCGAATCCGAACCCACACCAAAACCGCCTACATCCACATAGGCAATGCTGCTCCAGCGCGGGCTCAGCGTCTGCCGCCAGCGCACGCCAGCAATCGGGTCGACGAAGGTGGAATCCGAGCGCGCCGATACCAGGCCCGGTACGTTCACCGCGGCGTTGATATCCCAATAGCGAACACCGGCCAACAGGTCGATGCCGGTGCGCTCGTTCGCCAGCCAGGCATAGCCAGCTGTCACGGTTGCCGAGGTCTGCTTCACTTTCACGTTCGCTGCCACGCCAATCGGCAGCGGCGTTGAATCCGAGGTGGATGCGTGGGTGAAATCGGCCTGCAGCACGAAGTTGCCACGGCGCGCGGTGCCGGTGATGAAGGCGGCGGCGTCGAGGTTGTCCATCAATTCGGAGAACGACTTGTGCACGTCGGCCATCGGTGCGCTGCGGAACGGCCGTACCTGCCCTTCCATGCCGCTCATCCATACGTAAGGCGTGGCCTGGAAACGCCAGCTGTCGTCGTTGTCATTGCTCTGCGCGTGCGCAAGCGGCACGCCGCCCATTGCCAACAGCAGGCACAGGCTTTTGCGGGTGAATCGGGTTTTCATTGAAGCTCCAGATGGTGCGTGCCCGCCAGCGCAGGCACGCCGATTGCTCGCCTTAGATGCCCAGGAAACGGAACGGCTCGGCGTCCTTGAACTGGGCGTTGGCTTCACCTGCGTAGATGGTGCGCTGCTGGTTGCCAAGGTCCAGACGCTTCACCTTGCCGCCGCCTGCACTGAAGTCGATCTTCTTCAGATCCACCCAGAACACATTGGTGGCCAGCGCCGATTCGAAGTAGTAACGCATGCGCGAGTGGTCGGACACCGTGCGCCAGCGTGTCGAGGAAATATTCGGCTGGTCCGGCGTGGTGATGCCGTACGGAACCGACACATTGCGGATCACACCGAACACGCTGGCGGTGGATTCCACCGGGTCGGTCGACTTGGGAATGGCATCGATATAGAAGGCCGCACGTGCGAAGCGGTCCGAGGCGCGGTTGGTGCCCGGCAACATCACCGTGCCACCGATCTGCCGCCAATAGCTTTCCAACGCCAGCTGCTCTTCGAAGATCGGCGAGTTGGTCATCACCTTGTAGTCGCGGCTGTGATGGATGACCTGCTTGCCCTTGATGTACTCGATGATGGCGCTGTCGCCAGTGGAATCGGACAAGGACAGGTGCAGCGTTGCCATGCGCTGCTCACCAGGAGCGGCATCACTGACCAGGGTGAAGGGCTCGCTGCTCAGCGCTTTCACCGCTTCATCGACGGTGGCGAAGCTGTCCAGCATGTACTGCGTCCACACCGAGATGCTCAGGCCGGGCTTGCCGCTGTTGCGCTCGGGGTATTCGGACTCGGCCAGCCACAGCAGGTTGGCGACCAGGCCGGCTTCGTTCATGCCGTCGGTGGTGGAGATGTCGTAGGCGCTGGCAATGACGCTGCCGTAGCGTGAGGTCCACTTCAGCGTATCCGGGCCGGTCTCGCCGGTGCGCTGCATGCCGCGTGGGAACATCCACAGATGGGTGCCGGTGTCGATCTTGTAGTCCATCGAACGGCCGGTGAAGATTTCATTGCCGGCGCCGTGATAGACAAAACGGGTGCAGGCATCGGCCTGCTGCATGCCGGCCATACCGAACAGCACGGTGGCACAGGCGGCAATGATGGATCGCTTGGCTGATTTCATGGGGGTAGCTTCCTTGGCTGGATCAGGTCAGTGATGCAATCGGAATGATCCTAACAGCCATTCATTGTCCGATCGCGACTTGGTTGGCAGTCTCGGAAATCAGCAATCAGACAATTGAGCGCTGCTATGCTCCGCACATATTCGAACGGAGGAACTGCCCCATGCCTCAAATCACACCACATCACACCACCGCCATCCTCCGCCCTTTGCTGGTCGGCGGCCTGTTGAGCATCGCCCTGAGCGGTTGCCTGAGTGCACCACCAGTTGCCAACGACGATCCCGATTTCGGTCGCTGCAGTGACGCAGCGGTGCAATGGGCGGTAGGCACGGTCAATGACGAAGCCACCGTGCGACGCCTGAAAAAAGAGAGCGGCGCAGGTTTGGTCAATCCGATCAGCCCGACCACGATTGTTTCCCGCGATATCCGCCAGGATCGCCTGCGCGTCTACACCGATGCCAACAACGTCATCACCAAGGTGCGTTGCGAGTAAGTTCTGCGCGCTGCGGCTTGCCGCAAAAACACATGCATAAACGACGAACGGCAGGGTTTCCCCTGCCGTTCGTCGTTTCACACGCTCACAGTGGTGAGCGCTTGTTTCAAGCCGCGCTTACTTCAAACCACGGTTGTGCAGCAGCGGCTCGACGCTGGGGTCCTTGCCGCGGAAGTCGCGGTAGGCCGTCGCCAGATCACGCGTATTACCGATCGACAGGATCTTGTCGCGGAACACCTGGCCGTTCTCACGGGTCAGGCCACCGTTCTCCTTGAACCACTCGAAGGCGTCGTGGTCGATCATCTCCGCCCAGAAATAGGCGTAGTAACCGGCCGAATAACCGCCACCCCAGATATGGTCGAAGTAGCTGCTGCGGTAACGCGGCGGCACCTGGGCCAGGTCCACCTTGTAGCGCTTCAGCGCATCGGCTTCGAACTTGTCCACGTCCTGCAGCGGTGCGTCAGCGCCCTGCGTATGCCATGCCAGATCCAGCAGCGCCGCCGACAGGTACTCGGTGGTCATGTAGCCCTGGTTGAAGGTCTTGGCCTTGGCGATCTTGTCGACCAGCTCCTGCGGCATCGCTGCCTTGGTCTGATAGTGCTTGGCGTAGTTGGCGAACACCTTCGGGTCCGAGGCCCAGTGCTCGTTGAACTGCGACGGGAACTCGACGAAATCACGCGGTACGCCGGTGCCGGCCACGCTCGGGTACTTGGTGTTGGAGAACATGCCGTGCAGCGCATGGCCGAACTCGTGGAACATGGTGGTCACGTCGTCCCAGCTCAGCAGCGCGGGCTGGCCGGCGGCAGGCTTGGTGAAGTTGCTGACGTTGTAGACCACCGGCTTGGTGCCGGTCAGGCCATCCTGCTCGACGAACACGTCCATCCAGGCGCCACCGGACTTGCTGTCGCGCTTGAAGAAGTCGGCGTAGAACAGCGCCAGCGGCTGGCCGTTGGCATCGGTGACTTCAAATACGCGTACGTCCGGGTGATAGACCGGCAGGTCCTTGCGCTCCTTGAAGGTCAGGCCGTAGAGCTGGTTGGCGGCGTAGAAGACGCCGTTCTGCAGCACGTTGTCCATCTCGAAGTAGGGCTTGATCTGCGACTCGTCCAGGTCGTACTTGGCCTTGCGCACCTGCTCGGCGTAGAAGTCCCAATCCGATGCGGTGGCCTTGAAGCCGCCCTTCTGCGCGTCGATCACCTTCTGGATTTCAGCCAGCTCGCCGCGTGCCTTGGCAGTAGCTGCCGGCACGGTGTCGGTCAGCAGCTTGAGCGCATGCTCCGGCGTCTGCGCCATCTGGTCGGTCAGGTTGTAGGCGGCGAAGTTCGGGAAGCCGAGCAGCTTGGCCTTGGCCGCGCGCAGCTGGGCCAGGCGCTGGATGATCTTGCGGGTGTCGTTGGCATCGCCGTGCTCGGTACGGGTTTCCGAGGCCTGCAGCACCTTGGCACGCATGTCGCGATCCTGCAGCGAACCGAGTGCCGGCTGCTGGGTGGTGTTCTGCAGGCTCAGCACCCACTTGCCATCGAGCTTGCGCCCCTTGGCGGCATCTTCGGCGGCGGCGATATCGCCCTCGGACAGGCCAGCCAGCTGCGCCTTGTCGTCGATCACCACCGCACCGGCGGCGGTAGCCGCGACCAGCTTGTTGTGGAAATCGTTGGCGAGGGTGGCTTCCTCGGCGTTGTACTGCTTCAGCGTTTCCTTGTCGGTATCGCTGAGCTCGGCGCCGGATTTGACGAAGCCCTTGTAGGTTTCTTCGACCACACGCAGCTGCTCGGCGTCGAGGCCGGCTTCGGCACGACCGTCATAGATGCTCTTGATGCGCGCGAACAGCTTGGCATCCAGGTGGATGGCGTCGCCATGCGCGGCCAGCTTGGGCACCACGTCTTCCTGGATCTTCTGCCGCTCCGGGTTGGTATCGGCCTGCACCACGCTGAAGAACACGCGGCTGACGCGGTCCAGGATGGCACCGGACTTCTCCATCGGCAGCAAGGTGTTGTCGAAGGTGGCCGGCTGGGTGTTGTCGGTGATCTGCTTGATCTCCGCCAGCTGCTGGCGCATGCCTTCCTCGAATGCCGGCAGGTAATCGCTGTCCTTGATCTTGTCGAAGGCCGGCGCCTGGAACGGCAGCGAGCTGACGGTCATGAACGGGTTGGTGGAAGCATCGCCCGGCTTGGCGGCCTCCGCAGGTGCATTGGCGGTCACGGGGGCAGTGGACTCCTTGCCAGAACAGGCGGCCAGCGCAAGGCTGATGGCAGCGGCCAGAACAACGGTACGCGACATGAAACGGCTCCTTGGGAACGGGCTTCGAACAGCCCTTTACCCTACTCCGTTCCCGCGTTTGCAACATGTGCCGATGGTGGCGCCGGGTGGCGCCGGATCTGTCGGCTGCCGGCTCAGCTTGAGCTGTGGTTCTTGCCCTGCCACTGCCGGTACCACTGGCGGATGGCAGCCATATCGGCCACGTCGTCACCGCTGGTGTGGAATACCGGGCCGAAGCCGATGACCCGTTCCGGGTAATGGAAATAGGCCGGGATGATGGGCACATCGGCCATGCGCGCGATCTTCAGAAAGCCGCCCTTCCATTCAGCCACCTGTTTGCGCGTACCTTCCGGCGCCAGCGCATACCAGACCTGCTCGCTGTCGCGGATCATCGCCACCGCCTGCCCGACCGTGCCCTGCGGCGAACTGCGATCCAACGGCACCACGCCCATCCGCCGCAGCACCACGCTCAAGGGCCACCAGAACAGCTTGTCCTTGCCGAGGATGCGCGCTTCCAGACCCAGCGCCATCTTTGCCGCCAGGCCCCACAGGCCATCCCAGTTGGACGAATGCGGTGCGGCGATCACCACCGCCTTGGCCAGGTCCGGGATAGGCCCACGGATCTGCCAGCCACCCAAGCGCAGCACGCTGCGGCCCAGCCAACGGCTGAAGGCGGCGCCCTTGCGCTGCGGCATGGCAGCGGGAATAGCCGGAATGGTCGGCGGTGTGTTGCTCAAGCACTACTCCCAATTACGTGTGGAACGGCCGCGCTTGACCTGCGCGCGTTCCTTTTTCTGATCCAGCCGGCGCAGCTTGGAGCCGTACGAGGGCTTGGTCGCCACCCGTGGCTTGGGCACGCTCAGGCTGGCCTGGATGAAGCTGGCAAGACGTTCGCGCGCATCCTGGCGGTTACGGTCCTGGGTGCGGAAGCGCTGCGCATCTATCACCAGCACCCCGTCGCCGGTTACCCGGCGGTCGCGGCGGGCGAGCAGGCGCTCGCGCAGTGGTTCAGGCAGGGACGGCGAGCCGGCGATGTCGAAACGCAGTTCCACCGCGGTGGAGACCTTGTTGACGTTCTGCCCACCCGCGCCGGACGCGCGCACGAAGCGCTCGACGATCTCCGTTTCCGGTATCGCCAGGTGTTCCGAGATTTCAATCTGCTCCGTCGCCATCGGCGCATTGTAAGGGCTGTGGCTGGTTTAGCTGCGCCCCCCGGGCAAAGAGCGGCTGGGGGCCCTCCCCAACCCGCCGCTTCGCTCCGCGAAAAGAGGTTCCTCTCCCATTTGAGGAGAGAAGATCAAAAAAATCGATGTCCGGGGACCAGCAGCGGATTCCGGATGACTCAAATGTGCTGCGGCAAATGCAAGAGATGTGGGAGCGGCGTCAGCCGCGAAGCTGACATTGCTGCAGGACTTGGCGTCTGCACCATCTGAGGATGCGCCTGCTTCGCGGCTCACGCCGCTCCTACAAGAAAGGTTCCGCTCACTCCCAGTACTGCCCCGCCCAGCGCCGGTAGGCGCGGTAGTGATGAATCGCGAAGCCAGCAAACGAGGGCTCGTTGCGCAGCGCACGCTCCACCTTGCGAACTTCCTGCTCGAACACCTTCGGCCCTTCTTCATGGAAGGTGACCTTGTCGATGTCGTTGGACGACACCTCCAACCCAATCACCACCTTCTTGCCGACTTCATTGGCATAGGCGATCTCACTGGACGCGTGCGAGAGAATGCTGTCCCTGCCCTCGGCCTTGTCGCGGTAGTCCATCAAGGCGACGTAGTCGTAGATGTTGATGGTGTGCTCGCTGACCGGACGATGGCGACCATTCCAGTCCACCTCGATGCCATCCAGCCAGAACGGAATCGCCGGGCCTACCGCCAAGGTCGCACCGCTTTCCTGCTTGATGCGCATCACCGCTGCGCTCATATCCAGAAAGCCAATCAGCAGGTCGGCGCGGGTGTCGTCGTCCCACTCGTCGAGAATATGCGGCTCGATGTCCAAATTGGCGCCATCAAACCGCGCCGCTTCCGACACCGAGGCGTTGTAGTCCACCACCCGGCGGAACATTGCCTCGGCCTCCTTGCGGTGCTCCGGCAACACGTATTTCTGGGTGCTCAGATACCAGGAGCCCAGCAAGGCATAGACCTTCATGTTCTTGCCGTGCAGGCGCTCGATGAAGGCGCGGTACAACTCCGGCTTCTCGACGATGAGGTTGCGGTCCTTGTAGGCGTCTGCATACAGGTACACGGTGTCGATGCGCTGCGACTTGAGATACGCCACCGCCTCATCGGCGACCGCCGTGTCTTCGATCATCGCGTACGACTCGGCCTCCCAGGTCCAGATCGCGCGGCTGGCCGCTGCCGCCTGCGCCATTGGCGCTACACACAATACGGCTAACAGGCCAAGGCCGAACATCCGGCTCATTGCGACTTCTCCACGCCTGCAGCGGTATCCACCTGCAGGTGATAACGGCCCTGCCCGATCGCCTTGCCGCTGTCGGGGTCGGATGGGAACACCGACACGTAGCAACGGCCACCACAGTCCTGCGGCAGGCGCAGCTGCAACTGCACCTGCTGGCTGCCGCCCGGCGGCAGCTGCATTGCCTGCCCATACACTTCCTGCAACTCGCGGCCATCCTCGCTGGACATCACCGCCAGCGGCACGAATACGCGGCTGGGCTTGGGATCGCCGCTGCTGAACACCGCCGTCAGCTGTACGCCATCGGCTACGGCGGCAACCTCGGCCGAGGCCAGCGACAAGCCGTGCGCCACCGGCGCCGCAGCCACTTCGGCAGCGGCTGCAGGTGCGCTGTACGCAACCAGCTTGGGCGTCGCGCCTTCCGGCGTCAGCGCGTTCTTCTGCATGAAGATCGCATTGGCCTGGGTGTAACGCTGCAGGCGCTGTGTGGCCCACGCACGCACGCTGGCATCGTCGGTTTCGGCCAGGTGCATGCCGTCCTGCAATTCGTACAACTTGCCGTCATGCAACCACCAACGCCCGGCCAGATATTCCGGCGCACTGGTCTTGGTCTGCTTCAAGGGGAATTGCTGATTGCTGCGGAAGCTCTCGGCCATGTCCAAGCCGGTGCCCAGCCACGGCGTCTGCGCCGGCCGCTTCAAGCCATAGGTATTGGACAGCAAGGCGATCAGCGATGGCGTCACGTCCAGCTGCGACGACACCGCGCGGATGCGCTTGGCCTGTTTGAGCAGCGGCGAGAACACGATCAAGGGCACGTGGTAACGGTCCACATGCTCGCCCATCGGAATCTCCGGCAAGCGGTGATCACCGGTGATGACGAAGATGGTATTGGAATACCACGGGGTCTTTTCCACCGAAGCAAAGTAGCGGCGCAACTGCTCATCGGTGTACAGAATGGTGCTGTAGATATCGGTGCTGGCGCGGTAGCTGGCACGCTCCGCCTCAGGCACCTGCAACTGCTGCAGACGCTGCTCGAACTGCTTGCGGTACACGTCCTGATCGGGGAACTCGTAGCTGGTGTGCATCGAGATGGTCTGGATCGCGGTCAGGAACGGCGCCTGCACGTTGTCGTTATCGGCAAGCACGCGCGATACCAGTTCCTTGTCCGGGTAACCCCAGGCACTGAATGGATTGCGTTGATAGCCCTCGCCGAAGTTGTTCATGTCGACCAGCGTCTGCACCTGCTGGCCTTGCATGTAGGCGCGCTCGTTGTCGAAGCTGGTGTCGGTGCCGTTGTAAAAGGCGGTGTTGTAGCCCTGCTGGCGCAGCACGCTGAACAGGCCCGGATGCGCCGGCATGCGATCGCCCAGCCCGGTGAAGCCTTCGTCGGCAAACGGTGCTGAGCCGATCAAAGTCGGCAGCACGCCAAAGGTGCGGCCTTGATTGGCAAGGAAATTGTCGAAGTACAGGCTGCGCCCGGCCAGCTCATCGAGGAACGGGGTGAAGCTGCCCAGCGATGCCTGAGGACCGGAGAACGAGCGGCCCAGGCCTTCGACCACGATCAACACCACGTTCGGCGGACGGCCATCGCTGGTCGGCGAGAAGTTCGGGCCCAAGGCGTCCGGGGTCTGCTCCGGGTGCAGGAACGGGAAATTCGGATCCAACGGCGCCTCGGTGCTGGCAATCGCGCTCGGCACGACTGCCACATCCGACTCGCCCTTGAACCAGCGCCACACATCGCCGCTGAACCAGGCCAGTTTGTTGCAGGCCAGGTCGCGCGAGGCGACGTCCTTCAAGGCCACCGCGCCACTGGGCAGCGGCAGGATCCAGGCGATGCCACCGGCCACCAGCAACACCGTGCTCCACACCGTGGAGCCGCGTGCATCACGCCGCGCCAGCCATAGCAGGCCCAACCACAACACCAGCAATGGCAAGGCCATCGCCAGCACCCCGCGCAGGCCAAGCGGTGCGCCATCAGCCAGCGTGGTGCGGATCTCGGCAAGGCTGTAGCCGAACAGATCCGCACCCAGCGGCACATGCGCGACCTGGAAATACTGGTCGAGCAACACCTGCACCACGATGAACAGCGACCACAGCACACCCAAGGCGATGTAGCGCGGCAGAGCCCGTTTGATTGCCAGCAAGGGCAGCGACAACAGCACCAGGATCGGCACCGAGCGCAGCAACATCAGCAAGGCCTGGGCACCGGCAATGCCGACAATTGCGCCGGTCTGCAAGCTGCCACCGGCACCCGCAACACCGTTGCTGACCGCCATTGCGACCAGCACCAGCTGCGCAAGCAGCAGCACCGGGAAGGCCGAAGAAAAGCGCGCCCAGGCGCCGCCGTCATGCGTGGAAATCATCGTCAACTGCTCCGTTACCAGCGCGTATAGATGGAGCCGGACAGGCGCTGCTCATCAAAGCCACCATCGTCGTCGGCATAGCCGGCGCCCAGCTTGAAGCCCCAGTTGGGCGTGACCTGGTGCCGCCAGGCAATGCCAATGGCCGCGTTGTTATCGCGGACCACGCCGCCGAACCGATCCAGGTCGGTGCTGCGGCCGCTGCTGACGCTGACTTCCAGATAGTCGTCGGCATCGCCCTTGTAGTAATTGCGCAGCAAAACGCGGTGGCTCCAGCTGCCCGAGCCGACACCCGGCACGTGCTGCAGCTTGTAGCGGCCATACCAGTTGCCGACGTAGCGGCCGACGCCGACGCCGTAGAACTCGGTGGTGTCAGAGAAGCGCAACTGGTCGACGCTGGCCGACAGTTCCCAGCCATTGCCCACGCCCTGGAACACTTCCACGCGCCAGCTCTGCTTGGGCAGCACGCCGCTGGACGGGCCGCGCTGGTAACGCAGGTTTGCATAGGCGCGCGACCACAGCGGTGCGTAGCCGTCCAGCGCCCAGGCGGTGTCGGAGGTATTGAAGTGATCGGCGCGCAGCAGCTCCAGACCCAGCGAACCGCGCGGGAAATAGCGACGCAGGGTCAGGTCGTTGTCGTTCCAGCTCTGGCGGTCACCGTTGAAGCGGGTGTGATCCCAGCCCACGCTTGCCCCCCAGCGGTAGCCACCGGCCGCCACCGCATCCGGGTTGGCCATGCGCGGCAACAGGCTCAGGCGCAGCTCGGCGATTTCCTTGGGATCCGCGCCCAGCGTGGCAGCGGCGTCGAAATCAGCACGCGCAGCAGCAGTCTGGCCGAGTGCACGCAGTTCGCGACCACGCGCGATGCGCGCGGCCGGGTCCTGCGGCGCCAGCTCCACCCAGCGCGAGTACGCATCGGCGGCCTGCTGCGGGCGGTCGCTCCAGCGGTACATATCGCCCAGTGCCGACCAGGCATCGGCATAGGTCGGGCTGTTCTTCACTACCTGCTGCAGATCGGCCTCGGCGGCGGCGTACTGGCCGTCCCAGGCATAGGTGCGGCCGCGCGCCAACAGCACATCACCGTTGCCCGGATGCTCGCCCAGCAGCGCGCTGTAGCGGGCAATCGTTGCCGCACGATTATTGGCGTCGGACTGCTCGCGGATCTGCTGCAGCTGCAGGGTCAGGCTGTCTGGGGCTTCCTGGGCGAACGCCAACAAAGGCGCAGCGGCCAACGCGAGCAACAGGCAACGCGACAGCACATGGCGAGGAGCACGGAAGGAAGGGAGCTGGTTCATGGAACGGTTCCTGGAAATCATTTGTTGATACTCGATTCGCTGATCACTGACGATGCAACTGCCACCGCCACCGGCACTTCTTCTTTGTGGCTCTGCTGCCAGGAGCCGTCACGGCTGATGCGTCCCCAGCTATGCCGCTTGCGACGGCTGAACATCCAACGGATCGTCGCGGAGAAACGCCAGATGGAGTTCAGCTGGCGATAGCCGAAGTTTTCCAGGATCGCCACCACGAACAAACGCAGCTGCTGCATTGGCCGCGAGTACAGGCCGAAAGAAAGTTCCTCCAGCAGCATCGCGTTGACCGAGAGCAGGATGCCCATGCCGACTGCCGCGGCCAGGAAGATCAGGAATACGTCCAGCTGCACCAGCCCACACAGGGCCAGCACGATCATCGAGACATAACCCACCACCTCGATGATCGGGCCGAGAAACTCGAAGAACAGCATGAACGGGAACGCGACCCAGCCCGCTGCGCCGCTACGGCGATTGAACAACATGCCGATATTGGTCCACAGGCTTTCCGCCAGACCGCGCTGCCAGCGCATGCGCTGGTTGCGCAGTGATGCCAGATCGGTCGGCGCCTCGGTCCAGCACACCGGGTCGGGCACGAAGACGATGCGGTAGTCGCGTTTTTCCTCGCGCAGATTACGGTGCAGGCGGATCACCAGATCCATGTCTTCGCCAACGGTGTCGGTGCGGTAGCCACCGATGGCGATCACCCGTTCCTTGTAGAACACACCGAAGGCGCCGGAGATGATCAGCAGCGCGTTCATCGGCGACCACCCCATGCGTCCGAACAGGAACGCACGCAGGTATTCCACTAGCTGGAAACTGGGCAGCCAGCGGTTGGGCAGACCGATCTTGTCGAGCATGCCGTCGCGCACGGTGCAGCCATTGAGCACACGCACCACGCCACCGCTGGCAACCACGCGGCTGTCCTCGAGGAACGGCCGCACCACCCGCGACAGGCTCTCCGGCTGCAGGATGCTGTCGGCATCGACCACGCAGAACAGCGGATAGCGCACGCAGTTGATGCCGGCATTGATCGCATCGGCCTTGCCGCCATTGGCTTTGTCGACCATGCGCACGCGCGGGCAACTTGCCGAGGCATACACCCCGTGCACCGGCTCGGTCTGCAGGCGGGTGCGGTAGGCCTCGGGCACCCGCACCAGTCCAAACGCCTCGATCAGTGCATCGCGGGTGCGGTCGCTGGAGCCATCGTTGACGACCACGATCTCGAACGCCGGGTAGCTGGTCTTGAGCAGCGAGCGCACCGAGGAAACTACCGAGGTTTCTTCGTTGTAGGCCGGTAGGATGATGCTTACCGGCGGCTGGTACTCGCGCAGACCGGCCGGCAGGTAATTGGCCCGGTACTCGCGCATGTAGCGCACGATCTGATAGGCCGAGATGTAATTCAGCAGCAGGTAGGCCAGGTTGATCGCGACGAAGTAGGCCATGAAAAACCACTGCAGCGAGTCGGCGATACTCACCCATGGAATCTGCTGCACGTAGCTCACCAGCATCTGCCAATAAGCGTTCATGTCGCACTCCTCATCGCATTTTCGGACAGCACCTGCTCGATGATGTCGCGTCCATAGCCATCACTCTGCCGCGACTGCACTTCACGCAGGGCATCGGCCCCCATGCCCGGCAAGCCGAACAAGG
The DNA here is from genome assembly GCF_056759995.1 of Stenotrophomonas sp. STEN030. Taxonomy (NCBI): domain Bacteria; kingdom Pseudomonadati; phylum Pseudomonadota; class Gammaproteobacteria; order Lysobacterales; family Lysobacteraceae; genus Stenotrophomonas; species Stenotrophomonas sp. STEN030. Next base: position 12,507 of record NZ_JBRREB010000077.1, read on the forward strand.
CCTGCGCGGTGCGGTAGCGCACCCACCAGACGCTGTCTGAAAGCAGGCCTTCCAGTCGTGTCGCATCACTGCGTTCGCCGATGCGTCCCAGCGCCGCCGCCGCGTGCATGCGTACATGCCAGCGCGACGCCGTGAGGAAACCAATGACGCGCTCGCGATCCTGGCGATCGTTGATCAGCTGCAGGCAGACCGAAATGATGTGGTCATCCACATGCCCTTCCAGCAGTTGCCGCACCACCACCGCCGCACGCTGCGGATCGATGTCGGCAAGGAAGCGCACCAGCTTTACGGTGGAATCGGCATTGGCACGCAACAGCGCGTTGCTGATCTCGCGGGCGGCGCTGCCGTCCTCGTTCTCGGCCAGGATCCGCGCCACGCTGCCTGGCACCCAATCCTCGCGCTCCGTGATCATCGGCACAAAGGCGGACATGGCGCGCGGCGGATCCACCTGCGCCAACGCCCGCGCTGCGCACAGCGAGACGATGGGGCTGCGGTCGTTGAGGAATTTGGCCAGCAGGTCGTATAGATGCCGGTCGCGCAGATGGCCCAAGGCAATGATGGTCATGGCGCGGTCGTGGTAGCTGCCGCGCAACATGCGCTGCGCCGCGTCCTCCAGACCGACCCGATGACCCAGCGGGGCCAGCCGCCGTACCGACGCTTCCGGCAGGCTCTCGCAGACGCTGTTCCAGGCCTCGATGAAGCCTATGACCTCATCGCGTTGCAATCGGTGCACCGGCACGGTTTCACCGGCAAGTTCGCGCTGCAGAACATCGTTCCAATACTGCCGAGCCTGGGTGTCGCGCTTTTCACGGCGCTGCGCCCGTACCCGCAGAAAAACAATGATCAACAGCAATACCGTGGCCAACAGCAGGGTGAGAATCGCCACCCAACTGGCCACGACGAGTACGGTCGGCCCCTCGAACAGACTGTCCATCGCAGTTCCTACTTGTTGCGGGCAGGTGGCTTGCGAGGCCACGTACCCCCCCTGGGTACAGCTCCTGGTGCCAAGCATAGATAGAAACGTGACTCGCGTCTCTATTTTTCGCAATTTCAGTAGGTTTTCTGTAACGAGATTATGCTAGCAGCAATCCTATTAATGTAAATATTTCATTAAAATCAATTATTTATTACACCGCGAACTGTGCTCCTCGCCACACCACGGCCAAGTGAAGATTCAAAGAACCTGACTTCGGCCATGGCGGTGCCCCGGTTATGCTCGAAGCCTGCCCATCACAAGGACGATCCATGCAGCGTTGCCGCCGAACCCTCCGCACCCGTTGCGCTCCCTTGCTGGTCGCCACCAGCCTGCTGCTTGCCGGCATCGCACCGGCATGGGCCACGCCAGCCACTGATGCCGACGTCAATCGCCTGCTGGCGGCCTCGCGTGCGCAGAACATGCTCGACGCGATGCTGCCGCAGATGGAAGCAATGCAGGCGCAGCAGTTCGCCCAGATCGGCGAGAAGCAATCGCTGACAGCGGAGCAGAAAGCCGGACTGCAGCGCATCCAGCAGCGCACCTCGCAGACCTTGCGTCAGGCCTTGGCCTGGTCGCAGATGCGGCCGATGTATGTCGATCTGTACAAGCAGTCGTTCTCGAAGGAGGACGTACTGGCGATGGCCGAGTTCTACGAGAGTCCGGCCGGCCAGAGCCTGCTAGACAAGACCCCGGCGCTGATGCAGAACCTGATGGTCGCCATCCAGCAGAAGATGACCCCGCTGATGGCGGATCTGCAGAAAGATCTGGAGAAGATCAACAGCGAAGTCCAGTAAGCGCCCAACTGTAGTGGGGGGGGCCGCCCGCCGCTCGGTGGGGGGCGGGGGGGAGCGCCCCGCGGAGTATGGGGGGGGGTCAGCCCG